>CAMDMN010000025.1 GCA_945901965.1 Legionella genomosp. 1
CCCATAAAGGATCATCAGACTTGTGGGTAATGATATGGATGCAGCGTAGCGTAATCAAGGTTTTAATTTCCAAAAACAAAGGCCATCCTTATCTGTAAGTTTCGAGTTCTAATAAACCTTGATTACGCTGCGCTGCATCAAGGCTACACGGGCTTATCAGATACGCCTATTCATCATCCATACTAAATGAAGAACCACAGCCGCAGGTTGTTTTGGCGTTAGGGTTACGAATAACGAATTGTTCGCCCTGTATGCCTTGAACATAATCGATTTCTGCATCATTTAAATATTGAAAACTCATAGAGTCTACTAATAATTTAACTGAGTTTTTTCCATCCGAACAAAGTTGCTCAATAATTGTATCATCTTCTTGAATTGCTTCATCAAAGGTAAAGCCATATTGAAAACCAGAACAACCACCGCCGGTAATATATACGCGTAAGTTAAGTTTAGGGTTTTCTTCTTCTTCAATTAATGATGCTACTTTATCTGCAGCAGATACTGAAAAATTTATAACTGCGGTAGATGTTGGTGATGCGTTAATGGTAGCCATATATACTCCAATGCACTGCTATTACTATAATTATATACTAATTATCTAATTAAATCTTCAATAGTAGCTCCACCTAAACATTGATTTTTATTGTAAAACACAATGTATTGTCCTGGAGTTACTGCTCTTTGTGGTGATGAAAACATAACATAATGCTGATTACCTGACTCAGGTGATACTACACAGGCAGAAGCTTCTTGGCGGTAACGATTTTTGGCATAGCAAGTTAAAGGTAGATTATCTTGATAATCATCTAACCAATGAATTGGGCCGCAAATAAGACCTTGAGAAAAAAGTCTTGGGTGATTATTACCTTGGGCTACAATTAATGTATTTCTATTAACATCTTTATCAACTACATACCAAGGCTCATCTGTACTTTGCTGTAAGCCACCAATACCTAATCCTTGCCGTTGTCCTAAGGTATAAAACATTAAGCCATCATGTTTGCCTAATATATCACCTTTAGTATTTTCAATAGTTCCTGGACGCGCGAGAATAAATTCATTTAAAAAAGTTTTAAATCTCTTCTCACCAATAAAGCAAATACCGGTAGAGTCTTTTTTATCATGGGTTATTAGGTTTAAATTTTTAGCAATTTCGCGAACTTCAGATTTAAGATAATCACCTATTGGGAAAATTGTTTTGCCTAAGGCTTTTGGATCTACTGCATGTAAAAAATAGGTTTGATCTTTAGATCTATCTTTTGCTTTATATAGTAGGCCTTTATCATTATTAATCTTAACTTTGGCATAATGGCCCGTGGCTATGAAATCAGCACCTAGAGTTAATGCATAATTAAGAAAAGCATTAAATTTAATTTCTTTATTACAAAGAACATCAGGGTTAGGTGTGCGCGCATTTTCATATTCACTTAAAAAATGACTAAAAACTTTTTGCCAATATTCTTCAGCAAAATTAACTGTATGCAACGGTATATTTAACTTATTACAAACAGCTTCAGCATCTTTAAGATCAGCCGCTGCCGGACAAAAGCCATCTTTATCATCTTGTTCCCAATTTTTCATGAACAGGCCTTCAACCTGATATCCTTGTTCACGTAAAACCCAAGCCGCTACTGATGAATCAACGCCGCCTGACATTCCAACAATTACTCTTGTCATATTTAGATTAATAATGTATAAAAAATGTATATTTTACTTTATAATGCTAACTTTTGAAATGTTTGTTATGTTATATTAGTGATTATTATATGAAAATTTGTTTAAAAACTTATTCTAAAGAGTCAGAAGCTCAAAATGTAAATATCATTATTAATGATCGTTTGCCTAACTTTATTGATTCTGCTGCAAAATTATCATGTAATTTTTCTGTGACTAAATCAGAAGATTATTATTTACTAAAATATTTTGTTGCAGGAAAATTAAATATTAGATGTCAACGATGTTTAGATATATTTGAATATGATTATAATCATGAAAATAAATTAGCAGTTTGTAATAATGAAGAAAGTGCCGCGATGCTTATGCAACATATAGACTCTATAGTCAGCAATGATAATCAAGCTGATCTAAATGATATTCTAGTAGATGATTTGCATTTATATGTGCCTGAAAAGCATGACTCTATTGATGATTGTGGTGATGAAACCACTAAATTAATGCGGTCTGAACATGAAAATATTGCAGCAACACTTGGATTGCAAGCAAAAACTCTGTAAAATTCCACCCCTATGTAGCAAAATATCAGGAGTAATACCATGGCAGTACAACAAAATAAAAAGTCACGTTCACGACGTGACATGCGTCGTTCACATGATGCATTAGTTAAACCAACGCTTTCTGTTGATTCAACAACAGGTGAAGTTCACTTACGTCACCACGTTACCCCAGACGGTTATTATCGTGGGCGTAAAATTTTAGAAAATGACAACGTTTACGAACAAGAGTAAAAACCTTGAATAAGATTACCATTGCTGTAGATGCGATGGGTGGGGATCATGGCGTTGAAGTTGTGATTCCTGCTTGCGTTCGTGCTGTTAGAAAAAATTCTGATTTGAAATTGTTATTAGTTGGTGACAAAGCAGAAATTACTAAGCATTTAAAAATAAAAGGGGTTTCACCTAATAGTTTATTGTATAAGCAATTTTCTATTATTCATGCTTCAGAAGTAGTTGCTATGGATGAGTTACCTTCTTATGCGTTGCGCAATAAGAAAGATTCATCTATGCGCGTCGCAATTAATTTAGTCAAAGAAGGTTCTGCTGATGCGTGTGTAAGTGCTGGCAATACCGGTGCTTTGATGGCAACAGCCCGTTTTGTACTTAAAACACTTCCAGGAATTGATAGGCCTGCTATTATTTCTGAACTTCCTACATATAAAAATAAAACTCGAGTTCTTGATCTTGGTGCGAATGTTGATTCTTGTGCTGAGCATCTTTTTCAATTTGCAGTAATGGGCTCAGCTTTAATTCAAGCAGTTGATAAAAAAACTCGACCAAAAATTGCTTTATTAAATATTGGTGTTGAGGAAATTAAAGGTAATGATCAAGTAAAGCGTACGGCTCATATGCTTGCTGAATGTGATCTATTGAATTATGTGGGTTATGTTGAAGGTGATCAATTTTATTCAGGTGAAGTTGATCTTGTAGTTTGTGATGGTTTCGTTGGTAATGCTGCGTTGAAGGCCAGTGAAGGTGTGGCTAATTTGATGCTAAGATTTATTAAAGAATCATTTGCTGCTAATTTTTTTACTAAAATTATTGGTTTTGCTGCAAAACCTTGCTTGTCTTATTTTAAAAGTCGTATGGATCCTGCTAGATATAATGGTGCTAGCATGCTTGGCTTAAATGGTATTGTTATTAAAAGCCATGGCGGTGCCGATGAATATGCATTTACGGTTGCAATTGAACAAGCTGTACTGCAGGTTAAATCTAATGTGATTTCACTGGTTCGTGATCAAATTACAGACTTTATCAATCAAGGATTGATTTTATGATTAATGCTATTATTAATGGCACTGGAAGTTATTTGCCCGAACGCCAATTAACAAATACTGAGCTTGAGACTATTATTGATACTTCTGATGAGTGGATAGTCTCACGAACTGGTATAAGCTCAAGAAGAGTGGCGTCAGATGAAGAAACTACTTCTTCTATGGCATCTGCTGCTGCACTTGCAGCTTTAGAGGCATCGAGTATTAGCGCTGATGATATAGACTTAATTGGTGTAGCTACCTGCACTCCTGATAATTTTTTTCCGTCTGTTGCTTGCCAAGTTCAAAAAGCATTAAATATTACGAGACCAATACCAGCATTTGATATTAGTGCTGCATGCTCTGGCTTTGTTTATGCGCTTGATGTTGCTAAGCAATATATTACATCTAAAGCCGCAAAACATGTGTTAGTTATAGGATCTGAGGTTTTGTCACGAGCAGTTGATTGGACAGATCGAACAACTTGCATATTATTCGGCGATGGCGCTGGAGCTTTTGTTTTATCTGCTAGTGATAAGCCTGGGATACTAGGTAGTGTATTACATTCTTCATATGATACCGATGATTTATTAACTTATGGTAATAATTTAAAGGATAATAATAAATCATATATTCGTATGCGCGGTAATGAGATATTTAAATTAGCCGTTAATATTATGGGCGACATTGTTGATGAAGTGCTTAAAAAAAGCAATTTACAGAAAGAAGATATTAAATGGTTAGTGCCTCATCAAGCCAATATTCGTATTATTAAAGCAATTGCTAAAAAGCTAGATCTACCTATGTCACAAGTAATAGTGACAATTGAAAATCATGGAAATACCTCCGCTGCATCAATACCTTTAGCATTAGATTATTCAATAAGATCTAATCAAATTAAAAGAGGTGATATGCTTTTGCTTGAGTCATTTGGTGGTGGTATGACTTGGGGTGCTCTAGTTGTTTGTTATTGAGTTTGAGGATATTTAAGCTATGTCTATTACTGCATTTGTATTTCCAGGCCAAGGATCGCAATCGATTGGGATGTTGAGCGATTTATCTGACCGTTTCCCATTGATTATTGAAATCTTTGATAAAGTCTCTGAACATTTAAAGTTTGATGTTTGGCAATTAGTGCAATCAGGACCTGAAGATATTTTAAATCAAACTGAGCATACGCAAGTGGCTATGCTTGTAGCTGATGTAGCTATTTATAATGTATTAGAGCAACAAGGCTTAGCTTCAGCCACTATGATGGCGGGGCACAGTCTAGGTGAATATGCAGCATTAGTTTGTTCGGGCTCGCTTAATTTATTAGATGCAGCGGCTTTGGTTAAAAAACGTGGTCAACTTATGCAGGAATTTGTTCCTCTGGGGCAGGGTGCAATGGCTGCTATTGTTGGTTTAACTGATGATGATGTTCGTACAGTTTGTACTAAAGCAAGCTCTGAAACTGAGCTTGTTAGTCCCGCTAATTATAATTCTATTGGTCAAGTGGTAATTGCTGGTCATACATCTGCTGTAGAAAAAGCGATTAATATTGCTAATGAGATGGGTGCGAGAATGGCGGTACTTATACCTGTTAGTGTGCCATGTCATTGTATGTTATTAAAAGAAGCTGCTGATGAGTTTCTACATGCGCTTAATAGCACTGAATTTTTGGTGCCTAAATTACCTGTAATCTCAAATGTTGATCTTAGTACTTATAAATCTAGTTCTGAAATACGTGGATTATTGCAAAAGCAATTATATTCCCCAGTGCGATGGGTAGAGACAATAGAAGTTATGAAAAAATCTAACGTAGAATTAATTATTGAGTGTGGCCCAGGTAAGGTTCTGACTAGTTTAATTAAACGTATAGATAGATCATTACAAACATTAAGTGTTAATGATCCATCAAGTTTTGATAATCTAGCTGCATTAAATAACTAGAGTATATGTAGGTTAGGCCTTGTGCCTTATTCTGTTGGGACAAGGCCCAATGGCACTAGCCTAAGAGATTACATATACAAAAATACGTCTTTGCGAGCGCATGCGAAGCAATCCAGCGACGTTTAAGGCCACTAGATTGCTTCGCTAGGCTCGTAAAGACGGAACCAATTAGCTTAAGGTAGTGCCATTAGGCCAAGGCCTAACCTACATTGTTAAAATCTTAAGGGGGTTAAACGTGACAAATTTACAGGGTAAAGTAGCCTTAGTTACTGGTGCTACTCGTGGTATAGGTAAAGCTATTGCTTTAACTTTGGCTCGAAAAGGTGCTTATGTCATCGGTACTGCTACTAAAGAACATGGCGCTAATGAAATATCTGCCATGTTTTTGCAAGAAAATCTTACCGGTGAGGGTTTAATCCTTGATGTGACTGATAAAGACCAAGTAGAAGATTTTATGGCAAAATTATCAGATGGGGATAAAATTCCATCAATATTGGTTAATAATGCCGGAATTACAGCTGATAACTTATTACTACGTATGGATGATGAGGAATGGCAAAAGGTAATTGAAACTAACTTAACCTCGGTCTTTCGTTTAAGTAGAGCATGTATTAAGACTATGTTTCGTGCGCGCTGGGGGCGAATTATTAATATAGGTTCTGTTGTTGGTTCATCTGGTAACTCAGGCCAAACTAATTATACTGCAGCTAAAGCAGGTATTATTGGGTTTTCAAAGTCATTGGCACAAGAGATGGGCAGTCGTGGTATTACTGTAAATGTTGTATCTCCAGGATTTATTGATACCGATATGACAGCTTCTTTACCTTCGTTGCTAAAAGAAGAAATGCTTAAGCGGATCCCTATGAAACGCCTAGGAAAAGTTGAGGATATTGCTGAAACAGTAGCTTTTTTAGCATCAGATGCAGCTAATTATATTACGGGCGAGAATATTCATGTTAATGGTGGGATGTACATGGACTAGTGTAGTAGGATAAAATACGTTTTATGCTTTATAGCTGGTGGTTTGTATAATAGTATGTATATCAATAAGTTATCTGTATTTTAGGTAATTAAAGAGCTTTTAATTTATTAATATATACTTGCGTTATTTTAAGAAATGAATAAACTACCTATCAGATTTTTTTAAATTTAAGAGGAAATACAAGTTATGAGTACAATAGCTGAACGAGTTCGCAAAATTGTAGTAGAACAATTGGGCGTTAAAGAAGATGAATTGAAAAATGATGCATCATTCGTTGATGATCTTGGGGCTGATTCATTGGATACAGTTGAGTTAGTTATGGCTTTGGAAGAAGAGTTTGAAACTGAAATTCCAGATGAAAAAGCTGAAAAAATAACCACTATTCAAGAAGCTATTGATTATATTGAATCTAATTCAAATAAAGAAGGCGCTTAGAACTTTAAGCACGCCTCAATAAATATTAATGTAGGTTGGGCCGAGGCCCAACCTACATTATGAATTTTCACTAGATATTTAATGATGCACCTTAAATGTTGCGCAAAAAACAGATATAACTTCTGCCCTGTCTAATTTTTTAGGATTTGGCTGGACCAACGGAAGTCTTTTATTTAAGAAAATTCAAAATGCGACATCGTTGGCTTAAAATTGTTGTTAATTCATTAATGATATTTACTTTTATTGGGTTAATAATATTTGGATTTGTAAGATATAAAGTATTAAATCAGCCAATAACTCTTGTAAATAATGTCCCTAAAATCATTGTAATTGATAGAAATAGCTCAGCATCTTCATTTGTAAATTTACTCAAAAAAGAAGAACTTATTAAATATCCACGCTTATTTTTATGGTTTGTTAGGCTAAATGGTGTGGCTCATAATTTAAAAGCTGGTATTTACCAAATTTCTCCCGGTGAAAAAGCTGCACAATTATTAAAAAAAATATCTCATGGCGATGTAATAATTGAATCCTTTCGGATTATCGATGGCACAACTTTAGCACAAGTGTCAGATAATCTGCGCCAAGCTCCATATTTAGCTTACAATCAAATAGATTGGTCTAAAATAAAAGGCAATTATTTAAGCGCAGAAGGTCTTTTACTTGCAGATACTTATCATTATGATGCTGGAAGTATGAGTAATAAGATCTTAGAATTAGCTAATAAGAATTTAAATAATTATCTTAATAATAGCTGGCTACAAAGATCTAAAGACTTACCTTATAAGTCTTCTTATGAGCTATTGATTGTCGCTTCAATTATTGAAAAAGAGTCGTCAATTCCTGCTGAACGCCGATTAATTTCTGGGGTTATTATAAATAGGTTACAAAAATCTATGCCGTTACAAATGGATCCTACTGTTATTTATGCATTAGGGATAAATTATAAAGGCAAATTAACCAAGGAAGATTTACATATTGATTCACCATATAATACTTATCTAAATCGAGGGTTACCACCTACACCAATTTCTATGGTAGGCAAAGATGCTATTGATGCGGCCGCTCATCCAACTTTAAGTAATTATTTATATTTTGTGGCGCGAGGCGATGGCAGTCATGATTTTTCAGTTAATTATGAGGAACAGCAGCAAGCAGTAAGTCGTTATCGCAAGCTTGGGAAATAAATGCGATTAATTGGTTGGGCCTTGGGTTGAAGTAAATAAATATATATATGGTGGGCACGCTATCGCTTTGCCCACCCTACGAAATATCTTAAAATAGTGCCAAATTATAGTCACATCTCTTAGGTAACACGCCTTATGGAGGCATGAATGAATTTAAATAAAGGTCGTTGTATTGTAGTTGAGGGTCTCGAGGGGGCGGGAAAGTCATCGGCTATTAATGCAATTAAGCAATTTATAGAAAATCTGCAACTTAAAGTAGTATTAACTCGTGAACCAGGTGGGACGCGTGTTGGCGAGACTATAAGGCATTTAATTAAAGAAAAAACAATTGCAGAGCCACTTGATGCACGTGCAGAACTTCTGTTGTTATACGCATCAAGAGTACAATTACTTGAACATGTAATAAAGCCCTCATTAAATTCAGGTTCATGGGTGGTGGCTGATCGCTTTGAGCTTTCTACTTGGGCTTATCAAGGTGGTGGTCGTAAGCTTGATAAAGAGGTAATTGCTCATTTATCAGCTTTTTGTCTTAAAGATTTTAAACCAGATTTGATTATATTTTTAGATATTACGCCTGAACAAGGTTTACAACGAGCATTAGGTCGTGGTAAATTTGATCGGATTGAGCAGGAATCAATCGAATTTTTTAATGATGTTTATAATGCTTACCAGGAGCAGATTAAAACCATGAAATCTGTGGTTGTTATTGATGCAAGTCTTCCATTAGCTGTTGTACGAAAATCAATTATGACAGCGCTTAAAAATTATATGCAGACATTATGAATGATTTGATAGAATCACATAGTTTAATGTGGGATAAAATATCTAATCTCTTAGCTAAAAAACGCTTTCCTCAAGCATTATTATTTATCGGATCATCTAATTCTGAGATCTTACAATTCACTAACCGTATAATCGCAACCATCATGTGTATAGAAGATAATGCTCCTTGCGGGAAATGTCGTGTATGTCACTTATTAGAGCAATCAATTCATCCTGATATTAATTATATACGCATCGAGCCACCAGGTTCTATGATTAAAATCGAGCAAATTAGAGACTTACAGCAAAATATTTATCAAACTCCTAAGTTAGGTGATCATAGTTTTACAGTTATTGACGCGGCAGATAAAATGAATATTGCCGCTGCAAATGCATTATTAAAAATTTTAGAAGAACCTCCATCACACCGACTGTTTATTTTAATCGCGAAGCAAATTTCAAGGATCCCTGCAACTATTTTAAGTCGCTGTCAGCGATATGTCGTTCCATTTAATGAATTAGAAAATAGATATGATTTTTTAGCAATAAGTGCATCTTATCAAGAAAACTCTCCCCGTAGAGAACTTGCAGCTAAAGCCAATATTTTTATTAACTCATTATGTGAATTGGCAGAAGGAAAACTTTCACCTTGTGCAATTGCTTTAGAATGGCGGACTTATCTTTTAGAAGATTTATTATGGTTATTGTATTTAATAACTGCCAAAGCAATTAATTATAAATTAGTTGGAATAAATGCTGATGAGCCAAAGGATGAAATCTTTATTTTATTTGCAAAGCGATATAAAACTATCAATTTGCTAAGACAGCTTCAACAAATAAATACAATTATGAGAAATATAAATCATAATATAAATATGAATCAAGCCCTTGTATTAGAAGATTTATTACTAGGTTATTTATCAAATAATATGATATGTAGTTAGTTATTAATAAAATAGAAACTAATCTAGTAGGCATGTTAAAATCATCACAAACTACTCACACAGTATATGGGTATAATTATGACATTGATAAATAAAGCACTATTGGTAGATTCTCATTGCCATTTACATAGTATCGATTTAATTGAATTTGATAATGATATTGGACAAGTTATACGTCTTGCACATGAAAATGGTGTTGAGCATATGCTTTGTGTTTGTGTAGAAAAAGAAGATCTACAAGCATTATATAAATTAGCAGAAAAATATTCAGAAATTAGTATTTCAGTTGGAATTCATCCAAATATCATAATGAGTGAAGAATTTGATGCGGCAGCTCTTGTAAAATTAGCCGAGCATAAATCATGTATAGCAATTGGTGAGACAGGGCTTGATTATTATCGCAGTGAAGATAAATCGGTGCAAGAAATTCAAATTTCAAGATTTCGTGAACATATTCGTGCGGCTATAACTACATCTAAACCATTAATTATTCACACAAGGCAAGCAGCTAATGATACTTTAAGGGTTATGGAAGAGGAGTCAGCACAAGATATTGGTGGTGTAATGCATTGTTTTTCAGAAAATTGGGATGTTGCTAAGCGTGCGCTTGATTTAAATTTTTATATATCTTTTTCAGGAATTCTTACTTTTAATAGTGCGAACGAATTACGAGAGGTTGCAAAAAATATACCGCTCGATAGAATTCTTATTGAAACTGATGCGCCTTATTTAGCACCCGTGCCATTTAGAGGTAAACAAAATCATCCAGCCTTAGTTAAACATGTAGCAGAGGCATTATCTAAAATTAGAGGTCTCGATTATGAGACTATAGCTGCAAAGACTACAGAGAATTTTTATCGGTGTTTTAGAAAGGAGCGTTTATGAATTTATATATAGGACTTCTTTCAGGAACAAGCATGGATGGGATTGATGCAGCCTTGGTAGATGTTGATACTAATAAATTAATTAAAGGTATAACAGAGTCTTATAGTGAAAGTCTAAAGCATAAATTAAATGAGTTATTGACAACAAAGCTTATCAATCTTGTAGAATTGTCGCAATTAAATACTTTAATTGGTCGTGAGTTTGCAGGTGCCGTTAATAAATTATTAGATTCGGTTGATATTGATGTTAAATCTATCGTTGCTATTGGCAGTCATGGTCAGACAGTCTGTCATGATGCAACGGCTGAAATTCCATATACAGTTCAATTAGGTTGCCCACACACAATTGCTGAATTAACTGGTATTAAGGTGGTTGCTGATTTTAGGACACGAGATTTAGTTATTAAAGGGCAGGGAGCACCTTTTGCACCTATTTATCATCAAGCTCTTTTTGGGTTAAGTCATGCGCCTTGCGCTATAGTAAATATTGGTGGAATTGCTAATATAACTTATATTGATAATAATGGTGGAGTTAGTGGTTATGATGTCGGGCCTGGTAATTGTTTACTAGATTATTGGGTTATGAAGCATAAAGGTTTGGCTTATGATCGCGATGGAGAATGGGCCGCCTCTGGAAATATAATCTTGCCATTATTGGAAGCACTATTGGATGATCCATACTTTAGTCAGCCACAACCTAAAAGTTTAGGAAAAGAGTATTTTTCTTCTGGATGGTTAGAAAATTACTTACATAATGATTATGCTCCAAATGAAGTTCAGGCAACTTTATTAGCTCTTACTGCAACAACTATTGCTGATGATATAAAAAGATCCGATTTAAAATTTAAATTAGTCGCTCTTTGTGGCGGTGGAGCTCATAATAAAGCTTTACATAATTTATTGAAAAGTCTATTAAAAGATTTAGAAATTATAACTACTAAAGAATTAAATATTGATCCTGATTATTTAGAAGCGATGATGTTTGCATGGCTTGCAGAAAAAACAATAAATTCGAAACCTCTTAATTTTAGTAAAATTACGGGTGCAAAATCATCGGCTATTTATGGGGTTATTTATCCTGCGGGTATTGACAAAAATTTGTAAGTTGGGCAAAGCCCATGTAGCCTTGATGCAGCCATATCGTTCCCCACAAGTTAATTTTATCTTGGCAAGTGAGCGGAATCCGAGCCACGACTGTTAGTGAGTGGAGATCTTAAGAACCACACTCCCTAACAGTCGTGGCTCGGATTCCACCAGACAATGCAGTCCCATCAAGGATCATCAGACTTGTGGGGAACGATATGGATGCAGCGAAGCGTAATCAAGGTTTATTTAAACTCGAGATAATGATCAGTTGATCTATGTTTTTGAGAATGAAAACCTTGATTACGCTTCGCTGCATCAAGGCTACACATGAATAGATTAAGTGTAGCAGTTTTTATTTAGGATTAATTTTGAGCAAATATCGTACACCAACAGAACCACAGACTAAACTTACCGCTTATTATATTTTTTTTCTTGCGGCTTCATTTTATCTTTATGAGTTTATTTTACAAGTTGCTCCAAGCGTTATGGCTGAGCCTATGATGCAAACTTTTAAAGTAAGTGCTGAAGGTTTTGGTGTGATTTCCGCTTTTTATTTTTATGCTTATGCTCCAATGCAACTTCCGGCAGGATTACTATTTGATCGTTATGGGCCGCGTAAACTAATGACCGGTGCATTGATTTTATGTGCTTTTGGTTCATTTTTCTTTGCTTCAACTGATATTATGTTTACTGCTGCCATTGGGCGGTTTCTTATTGGTATTGGTTCTGCTTTTTCATTTATTGGTGTTTTAGTACTTGTATCTCGTTGGTTTCCTCCACAATATTTTGCAATCCTTGCAGGTGTTGCTCAGCTTATGAGTTCAGTTGGTGCGATATTTGGTGAAGTTCCGCTTGCGGCTTTAATAGGGCAAGTTGGTTGGCGTAATGCTAGTTTTATTTTAGCAATTGTAGGTTTTCTATTGGCTTTACTATTTTGGTTATTTATTCGAGACTATCCGCATCAAACTACGCAATCAATGCCTAAGAGAAGTTTTCGTGATGAGTGGTTTAGGTTAATAGAAGTTTGTAGTCGTTCTTATACTTGGCTTATTGGCGCCTATGCTTTTTCTATTTGGACACCAATCGCCGTATTTGCAGCTTTATGGGGTGTACCTTATCTTCAAGAGAAATACCATGTTGGAGTGGTTTTAGCATCTGGGTTATGTTCTATGATTTGGTTAGGAATAGGTGTAGGTAGCCCGCTTTTAGGTTGGGTTAGTGATAGGTTTTGTAGTCGCCGTCTTTCATTAATTACTAGTTCAGTATTTGGATTATTGTCTACCATAATTTTATTATATATACCTAATGTCCCAATTGGTTGGATGTATCTCGTTCTTTTTATGCTTGGGTTTGGCGCTGGCGGACAAACTGTTAGTTTTGCAGTAGTTAATGATAATAATCCAGATCATCTAGTAGGAACGGCATCAGGCTTTAATAATTTATCAGTGCTCTTAGGCGGGGCTATTTTCCAACCTTTAGTCGGAGTATTTTTGCAAAAATCTGCTGATTGGCGAATTGTAGATTCAGTTCATGTTTATACAGCGAATAGTTATCAAAACGCATTATTTGTAATGCCTTGTTGTTATTTTGCTAGTTTAATTTTAGCTTTATGGCTAATAAAAGAATCTTATCCTGGTAGTAAATAGAAGGTAATTCTTAAGGCACGTCATCCAGAGCGCGTGTTTATGCGCGAAGGATCTCCTGAATGTTGCACTGTGAAAATTTCGGAGATCCCTCGTTGCACTCGGGATGACGTACGTTGCACTCGGCATGACGTACGTTGTGAGTCATAATAAAATTATTAGATAAAGATCACTCATTAAAACACAATAAATTTACTGCTATGGAAGTAAATTTATTGTGTTTTACATATAAAATAATCATATACACCTTTAATTTTAAGTTTTTTACTGCTATAACAGTAATATATCTTTTTTTTATGGTGTATATTATGGTTTCAGATGAAATTGCAAACGTTGTTCATTATTGCCGTAAACAAAGTGGATTATCACAACAAGAATTAGCTGAATTAGCCGGCGTAGGTAAAACTGTAATATTTGATATTGAAAAAGGTAAAGAAACAGTAAAATTAAATACATTGTTGAAGGTGTTAGATGTTTTGAATATTCGAATGAAATTTGAAACGCCTTTTGCAAAATCAACGGATTTTAATTAATGATAAAAGCGCGCATATTGGTCCATGATATTGAGGCCGGCATTTTCGAAAAATTAAAGGATGGTAAATATAAGTTTACTTACCATCCAAAATATCATGGCGCACCAGTTTCTCTTACGATGCCTCTAACAAATATGATTTATGAATTTGATGTGTTTCCTCCGTTTTTTGAAGGGTTGTTACCTGAAGGAGCAATGCTTGAAGCCTTATTACGTAAATATAAAATTGATAGAAATGACTATTTTGAGCAATTAATTAAAGTTGGCCAAGATGTTGTCGGTGCTGTGATTATTGAGGAACTTGAATGAATCGCTGTCCTATTACTTACGAAATCATAAGTCATGAAGAAAAATATTCAGAGCGAGGGCTACGACTCATTTCTCCTCAATTAAAAGATCTTAATCCTTTAGAATTAAGCGCCGATGAGCAAAGGAGAGAAGCATTAGATCGTGTAGGAAAAATGTCTATTCAAGGTGTACAAAAGAAGTTAAGTGCACAATTAAAAATAAAAGCTGGATTCTTTGAAATAGTTGATCAAAATGGCCAATACATTCTAAAACCACAATCTGACATCTATCAAGAATTGCCAGAAAAT
>CAMDMN010000026.1 GCA_945901965.1 Legionella genomosp. 1
AAAAAGCCTGGGAAATTTTGGAATTATGTGACAAGAAATTGGGCGGAATGTCAGGAACTTATCAAGAACTTCAATATTTAAATTGGATTATATCCGCATTGCCATATCAATTAGAAGATAAGGATCCGGATGCAATCATTGTAAATCCACAGTATGTTGCATGTAAATTAAAGGCAATATCTTTATTAACTAAATTTAGTAATTTAGATAAAGAGATACCATTTCCTACCCCTCAATTAGATGAAAAGACTGTTAATGGTATCTTTGAACGGCAACAAATCAATGAAACTAGATTGTTTTATAGGTCAATTAACAATCATATTTATGAGAATGTTACGAGATTACAAGCTTTACGGCGCGAGCTTCCTGTCGATTTTGAATTAAACGATCTTGAGCTTAGAAGTTTACTAGATTATTACTATCGAAATGTTCCAAAAGTAGAAGGACAGCCAGTTGCAATCGGTGCTTTAGGTTATGAATGGGTGCAGTTAAATTTAAAAGTTTTAAAAAAGGAGTGGGATGATCTTGTTGCACAACCTAGTCTTAGTAAATATGAACAACGTCGTAAAGATGAAATTGAGAGTTTTTTACGAGAGCATGAAGGAGTTGCAAAAACCACATCAAAACTTAAATTTTTACCGATTGATATTAGTTTACCTATAGATTCAAAATTAAATACGAGTTTATTAGGTTATGAAACTCAAATTAAAATTATTGAATTGGATGAGTTGATGCGAAGAATATCAACTTACGATTCTCAATTACAAGCGATCGTGGCTTTATCTCTGGATATGACTGATGAAAAATTAATAACAAATTTAGGAGATTACATTAAAATAGCCACAACAACTGGTTTTGGGTTTAAATCCCAGTTAAAAGAATTTTGTATCGCAACGCTTATAGCTTCTAGACACACTCCTTTAAATGAGCAGGTCAATAATTTAGCATTAATTTGTAATGTACTTTATCGTTTAATAGATAACTCTTTACCTCCAGAAAAATATTTCGCTGATGGACGAGCTTATAGCGGTTTTTTTTATTTTCATGATCTCGTGGAGTACGCAAAAAAATTTACTCCAGAACCTATCGTTATCCCACAACTTGATGATGATACTGAAGAAATTTTAATTAGTGCACAAAGTTTATGGCAATCTATCTCGGAGGAAAAGCCATCGATAATCCCCATTATAATCTCTGGTCGAGCTACGCCAAGAGTAACTGAATGGCTTAATGCTGATATTTTGGCTGTTAAAGCTGCATGGCAAAAAATAGAAGATAAATTTAATTTAGAAGGTGACTTAATTGCGCAAGATGAAAGTAAAGCCGGTGATTCAAAATTTGCCGCACTCAAAGAATTAAAAGAATTTGCGAATTCAAACCTTGATCTGGTGAAAATAGATATAATTACAAGAGATAATGCCGCAAAAATTGATGTATTACGTAGAGAACAAGAACAGCGTAAAGATGCATTAATAGCGCTTGCTAATGAAGGTCCTGCAGATCCATTATTAAAGCAACAATGGCTTATTGATAAAGCTTCTGGCAAACGAAATGTTCTAGATTTAAATCATATTTTAACTTTATATTTTCATGCAGCTATTGCACGCTACAAAAAAGAAACAGGTTTAGACGAAGGTAAAATTAATGAGTTGCATGATTTACTAATAACTTTTATAGCAAATGGTTTGCAACTTCAACAAAATGAAAGAGTAAGTGATAAATTAGCAGTTCTAAGTACGAAAACAGGTAGTGAGCGTTCAGAACCACTTTTTGCATTAGCCCAAACTTTATTTGCTGAAAATTATGTTAATGTTGTTGATGATCCAGCACTTAGCTTATTTCAATACAATGAAAATATTCTATTACGCCCACAACAACATAATGCGCTGGCAAGATTATTAGAAAAGACAGAGGAAGGGACCTATGATGAAACTATTGAAAAAATTATCATGGGTGGAGGTAAATCTAAAGTAATTCTACCAACCCTTGCCCAAAAGAAAGCTACTGGTGAAAATTTAGTAATAATCGAAGTGCCACGGGCATTATTAAGAACAAATTATATTGATTTAAAAGCAAGTTCCTCCACTTTATTTGACCAAAATGCCTTTATATTCGAATTTAATCGTGATAGTGACTGTTCTGTTGAACGATTAGAGCAATTATATAATCAATTAACCGCAACAATGGTTAATAAAGATTACTTGGTAACAACTAAAGATGCCCTCCAATCATTGGAATTAAAATATCTTGAATTAGTCTTAGCTCCTCCAAGCATTGAAGGAAAAGAAGAGAAAGAAGCTAAGGAGCCTATTAGTAAATGGGAAAAGCAAGTAATTTTAATGGAGCGCTTAGTATTATTGTTTAAAAATCGTGGCGATCTAATAATAGATGAAGTTCACCAAGGTTTATTACTTAAATCTAAGTTAAATTATACTATTGGTGAAGCCAATCCTATTGCAAAGAATATTATAAAATACTCTTTAGGACTTTATCAATTTTTAGCTAAAGTGAAAATAGATGGCTCAAATTTGACTGAAGCCTTAGATTCTCGTAAGCCTTTAACTGATCATAAATTAATTGAAGATGCAATGAATGAGGTGGCAAGACTTTTAATTGAGGATAAATCTAGCTCATTGCATCAGGAAATTAGTCAATGGCTTGCATCTATTCCTGCAGATAGAGATGTAATTAATGAATATTTATTAAATGAGTCTGCTTCTATTCCTGCTTATTTAAACTCAGCAAACAAGGATGTAAAAGAAAAATTTGCCTTTTATAAAGAGCAAATTTCGCATATTTTGCCTTTTACTTTAAAGCGTAATCAAGGTGAGCATTATGGTCCATCAATAACCGCTAATAAGACACCAGCGGAACAAATGCTAGCTATACCATATATGGCAAATAATGTACCAAATGAACGTAGTCGTTTTGCTAATTATTTAGAGTCTATTAATTACACTATTCAATCAACTCAAATAGCTGGTATTTCATTAGAATTATTAACCGTTGCAATAGATGACTGGATCAATGAAGCAAGGCGAGAGATTGCTGAAAGTTCGCTTAATAGTATTGATGAAACTACAGTTGCTGCGCGTTTTCGAGCTATTGTTCCTCATGATTTAATTTTAAAATTTAGTGAAATAGATCTTGATGATAAAGAGCAATTAAGATTATTACATAGTCGAATAAGTCACGATAAGGCATTAATATTTAATTTATTAGAAACGCATATTTTACCATTAATAAAATCAAATGATAATATTTTACATTCTGATGCTTATGCTCATGTTGATTTGGTTCATTCTTGTCAAGGTATGTCTGGAACTCCGGCTAATCACCCCACTTTTCATCAACGCTTGCATTATTCTAAAAATTCAGCAAAGGGTACAGATAGTTTTATTTTAAAAACAATTTTAGCAAAAGAAGCTCAAATTTATGGTGTTGATTTTAGAAACACAGCGGAATTTATTTCTAGTATATTTGCTAAATATAGTGCTGAAGGCAAAGTTCGAGCTATTATTGATATTAATGCGAGTTTTAAAGGTATATCTAATATAAAGGTTGCTTTAGAACTAGCTAAATATATTAAAGCAAATAAAGATAAATTCTCTACACCTAGTCAATTAAAATATCTATTATTTTTTAATGAAAAAAATGAATTATCAGCTTTACGTATTCAGGATGATATTGAAAATCAAGAGCCTATTGTAATTGGATCATCTGATCCTAAAATAATCGATAGCCGTTTAAATTCAACCCCTGCCGAACGTTTTACTTATTATGATCAAGCTCATACGGTAGGCTCTGATATTAAGCAAGAACCAAATTCTAAAGGTCTTATATTAATTGATCAAGATACCGATTTTCAAAGCTTCTTACAAGGAAGCATGCGTATGCGTGCATTGTTGGAAGGAAATCAATCTATAGATTTAATTGTTCCAACCGCAATAGCGGACAAGCCATTAACTTCTCTTGCTCTGATTATGCAGGCAAATGAAGATAGGCAATTAAAACAAGATAATTTTAATGCAGCAGTTGCAAAAATGACAAACATCATTCGTGATGATTTTATGCAACGAATGTTAGCTATCAAGGGTGATGGATGCATAAAGAAAAAACATGATTTTTTAACTAAGGTGCGCCATTATTTTATTGAAATACAATCACCTGATTTTTATAGTCGAGTTGGTGGAATTGATAAAATAAAAAGTACTGAACAAGTGTTACATGAATTAAAAGAACGTTTAGAAAAGGATTGGAGATCGTTATTAGTTGAAGCGGAGGAACAAATAACACCTAGCGAAGATCTAAGCATAAAGGAAAAATTAGATAAAATTATAGAAGTTGCATTAGTCGAAGGAACTTGTGAAGTGTCACAAAAATCGTCCTCCTCTTCACTGGGAACGGAAGTTGAAGTTGAACAAGAAGTTATGTCTGAAGTAGAAGTAGAAGTATTAGCCATGAAAGAAGAGCAACAAGAACTTTATGATCCAGAACGAATACCTAAAGAATATATAAGCATTAGAACAGGAGCACCTAATGCTTTGTATTTAAGTTATATGGATCTTAGTTCTATTTGTAGAACAACCGGCGCTAAATATATTCCTAATTTTAGCCCTCAAATTTCTGCATCTGAAAATTTTTATAAAAGTTTTAAAGGGCAGACAAAATACTTAAGTATGTATTTAAAACCCGTGCACGCCATAATGTTTAAAAGGGAGGGGGGTATTTTAACAAGCGTATTACTAAGTCAACAAGAATGTGAAGAGAAATATGATGTTGTATCTAAAAAAACTGATGGTAGTTGTTGGATTAGTACAACACAACATACGGTTCTTGCGGGAACTCCTTTTGAAGGTTATAGAGAATCAGTAGAATATCAGTCAATGATTGAACAAATTCAATATTTTAATGGTGAATTTAATTTATTGCTGCAATCCAATTATCATTTAAATTGGCTAGAAGAAAACGCAAAAGAAAAATTAGATTTTTTTGCGCGTTATTTATGGCCTTGTCATGAAACATCAGTTTCAGATTTTTCAGCAGTTAGTGCAATATTTTCTATTTACAAAAAAGTAGCTTTATTTATTTCCAGTAATCCATGGAAAGATTATCGCAGATTTGATTGGATAACTCATTTCCCAGGCTGTGAAGAAAAAGATGCGGAAGAGTTTGATGAATTAGCTGGAATTTTTCATGAGATTACTAGTGAATGGGAAAGAGGCGTAAATTTATCTATTAAAGACATTAAAGCCAAACACAATTTATCAATAACTATCTTAGGTGTTGTAAATAAATATATTGAGCAATTAGATTCATTAAAATTACTTTTTAGAAAATTTGAAGAAGAGGGAGCTAGGGCTAAAGCGTCTGGTAATGAATTAGATTTAATTTCTAAATTTACCGGTGGCGAGGCTACCAAAATAGTGCAATTATGCAAAGAGCTTGATCCTATATTAAAACAATCTAAAGAACATGAAGCATCCAAGGTAATTTATGATGCTTTGACCACTATGATGGAAAAAATACCAATGTGTAAAGACCATCCGACTATTTTGATGGCTTTAGCTTCTAATCCACACATTAAAGAACCGCTTATAGGAAGAATTTTACAAGAATGTGCCAAAAATAAGATAACTCTATACGGATTTCTTAAGAATCAAACTAAGGAGATTACAAAAGAACATATTGCCAGTTTCATAAGGCCTGGAATTAGTTATGACGACCAAACAATATTAGCATTGGCTAATCATCCGTCCTTCCCGCCAGAAAAATTTATTGATTTGCTTAACATCGCACCTAATTTAGATATTTTTAAAGTGGTAATTAACCGCGATGATATTACCTTAGCTATTATTAACTCATTAATGGGCACAGAAGAACTTGCTGAAGATAAAATTAGAGTTATTCTAATGCAGAAAAAAGGTTTAATGGATTTAGCACTTTTCGAGCGTTTAATTAATAATGCTAAACAAGATGCAATACTTAATTTAATATTTAATCATCAGGCTAATGGTTTGCTAAATGATAAATTATTGGCCTTAATAATTAATAAAACAAAAGATTTTTCACTTATCCAAAAAATCGTAGGGCATCCGAATGCAAAAGAAGCAGTCTTTGCTGCTTGTATTGCTAATAAAGAATCTAGTGATAGTTCTATATTGTTAGCTTTAGAAAAGACTATTAAAAAAGAAGAAATTACGGATGCTATCTTAGCTACTAGGAAAGAGAATAAAGCTCTATTATTAGCTTTGGCAAATCATGCATCCTTACCCCAAGAAAAATATAATGCCTTGCTTAAAGCTGCGGCTACCATAGAAACATTTAAAGTGGTAATTGACCGCGATGATATTACCTTAGAGATAATTAACTCATTAATTGGCACAAAAGACCTTGCCGAAGATAAAATCAGAGTAATTCTAAAGCAGAAAAATGGCTTAATGGATTTAGAGCTTTTTACTACTTTAATTGAGCAAACAAATTCCGAAGAAAATTTAAAGCTAATTTTTAATCATGTTGAAAATTTATTGCTTCAAGATGAGCAATTAGCACTAATTCTTAGTAAAACAAAATCAGGTGATTTTATCAAACAAATTTTAGGCCATAAAAATGCAGAAGAAAAAGTCTATCTTGCATGTGCTCAAAATAAAAATGCATCTGATTCGTCAATAGATAAAGTTTTAGAAAATACAAATAAAGAAGAAACTATAGATTTTATTTTAGTTAATAGTAAAACAACCGAAGCTATTTACCAAGCTATGGCTAAAAATCAATTTACATCAAAGGATGATTTAATCCATGTTATAAAAAATACTAAATCTGCAGCGACTATTTCTAAAGTTTTAGAACATAACCAGTTAAAACAAGTTAACGCTGAAGAGTTTTACATTGAAATTGTAAAAAATCGGGCAACATCCAAAGCTGATTTAGCTTATATAGCCGAAAGGGCGTGTGATTTTGAAACTTTTAAAGCAATATTAGATCATGAATCAATGCTAGTATCTGATTCTAGTACAGATTTGGTTTTAGATAAATTAATTAATAATCAGAATATTATGTCATTTTTTTCAGAGGTTAAATCTAAATTTGCAATAAAATTATTACCAATGATCGCTGAAAGGGCAATTAATCTAAAATTAGTTTTATCAATTTTAAAGTTTAATAGCGATGTGCTAGTTTTAGATAATTTAAAGATAGATAAACTTGAGGGGGCGTTAAGTTATTATTTAAATAATACGGAACTTCATAAAGATGAAATGGAAATAAAGAATAATCTTAGTATTAAACTTATACTTCCTTTATTTAAAAGATTAGAGGATTCAAGGCCAAATGGTTGGTTGGATGACGATGTTTTAAGTAAATTTATAGTTTCTAATTTAAAAGATATTTATAGTATTAATTCAGAAAAAGAATGTAAAGAATATAAAGAAAAAATAGAAAGCGCTATATCTATAATGCAATCTCCTGAAGTATTAGCAATTAATAAAATAATTGAGCGTCTTAAAAATGAAAAGACAAGTTCTATTGGAGGTTTTTTCTATAGCAGTGTAAAGGAAAAAGCAAGGCGCATTGAAAAAGCTATCTTAGCGGTTCCAATGGAGGAGCGTCGAAATATATTGACTGGAACATCTCCTGCCATAATTAAAGTGCAAGAGGCTTTGGCTGAACATCGTAATTACTTTAGTAAATTAATACATGGAAAAGCAAAACATTTATCCGATGGAAAAGTTGATACTAAAGGAGCTGCTTCTTCATATATGGATTATGAAAAAATAATTAAAAAAATTAAAATTGATGAGGAAAAGCCTAGTAAAGGAAGACGTTAATACAATCATGGCCGGAGCATCAAAGTTTAAAAATAGCACAATGTTATGTAGGGTGGCGCAAAGGAGTGCAACGACGTGCCCACCAGTCGAGCTTATCTTGTCATTATGGTGGGCACGTTGCGCTTAGCACCACCCTACGCGTGCTATTTTTAAACTTTGATGCTCTTGCCCTGTTAATACAATCCATAAGTTCTTAATAATAATCTCTCTGTGTTATAATCTTTTCATGACTCTTAAAATAAAAATAGATTTACCAACAGAAGCTATTAGCGAGCAGGTGGCAGCGCGATTTTCATATCTTTTGGCATCTCCATTGCGGCTCACTTTTAGTGGCGAAATTGGTGCTGGTAAAACTACTTTTATTCGTGCGATGTTACGTAAATTAGGGGTTAGTTCAGCTATAAAAAGCCCAAGTTTTTCGTTAGTTGAGAGTTATCAAGGCACAAATTTGCAAATACACCACTTTGATCTGTATCGTATTAGTGATGAAACTGAATTAGATTATATCGGTTTTCGTGATTATTTATGTGATAATTCTATTTGTTGTGTAGAATGGCCAGAGAACGCGCCAAATTATTTAGCTAATAAAGACTTAGAATTTATTTTAAGTTTAAAAGGAGAAGGACGAGAAATGAAAATTTCTGCGTTTAGTTCGGCGGGCTCTAAAATATTATCATCTTTTATGGGTGAATAATGAAAAGAAAATTACTGATTTATTTTATTCTCTTTTTATTTTCTAACACTACATTTGCGGTGGTATTGCAGTCACTTAAAGTTCAGGAAAACGCAGGAAAAACTTCAGTTTTTTTTACCCTTTCTGATACTTCTGCTTATAAGACTTTTATATTGACTAATCCACGGCGCATAGTAATAGATTTTCCAAATACTAGCTCTAATATTAATGTTAATCAGATAGCTAATGGAAATAGTTTGATTTCTAAGATAAGGGCGGGGAGACCGAGTAATGGGATCTTTCGTTTAGTATTTGATGTTAAGGATGGCGCTAGATATAAAGTAATTAATTGGAAACCTACAAATCTTAAAAAAAATGGTTTGAAACTTGAGATATTTACAAATTATCCTAATCCAATTAAATCTCAATCAGTTAACTCTCACTCTAAACCTAAAATACAAGCTCATGTTAAGCATTCTGTGTCAAAGCCTTTGCGTGATATTATTGTAGTTATCGATCCAGGTCACGGTGGCAAAGATCCAGGTGCCATTGGCCCAAGATATATTGCTGAGAAATCTGTGGTTTTAGCTATAGCGCTTAAGTTAAAACAATCTATTGATAGAGAAAGAGGGATGCGCGCAGTATTAACCCGTAATGGTGATAATTATATTGGTTTAAGGGAGCGATTAAATATAGCGCGCCATT
This sequence comes from Legionella genomosp. 1, assembly GCA_945901965.1. GTDB lineage: Bacteria > Pseudomonadota > Gammaproteobacteria > Legionellales > Legionellaceae > CAMDMN01. Next base: position 9,205 of record CAMDMN010000026.1, read on the forward strand.
ATAATGCTGATCTATTTATTTCAATACACGCGGATGCCTTTATCAATAAACATTCGAGTGGTGCGTCAGTATTTGCTTTATCTCCACGGGGTGCTACAAGTGAAGCGGCACGATGGCTTGCTGAGAAAGAAAACTATTCGGAATTAGGTGGGGTTAATTTAAAAGGTTTAGATGACGCGAACGGAGTCATTCGAACGGTTCTGCTTGATTTATCTCAGACTGCAACTATTAATTCAAGTTTGCAAGTTGGCTCGCGATTATTAAAGCAAATGAATAAAATAACTAGTTTGCATAATAGTTCTGTGGAGCAAGCTCGTTTTGTAGTTTTAAAATCTCCTGATATTCCATCGGTGCTTATTGAAACTGGTTTTATCACGAATATACAAGAAGAAAAAAATCTATCTAACCCTAGTTATCAATCAAGGTTAGCTCAGTCGATATTTTCAGGTGTTAAATATTATTTTGCTGAATACCCACCACATGGAACTCGTCTTGAATCAATGGCAAATACTACTTTACATATTGTTAAAGCGGGAGAGACTCTGCCAGCAATTGCGGCACGTTATAATGTTAGCGTTGGTAATTTAAAGCAATTTAATAATTTAACTAATACTAAGTTAAAGCCTATGCAAAAATTAAATATCCCTGCAGCATGGGCATGAAAAGGATCTTACAGTTATCATCAGCTGTAGCTAATCAAATTGCGGCAGGCGAGGTTATTGAGCGCCCAGCTTCTTTAGTTAAAGAATTACTTGAAAATGCGCTTGATGCTAACGCTTTATCAATTGATATTGAAATTGGGTTTGGTGGTTTGAATCTAATAAAAATATCTGATAACGGCACAGGTATTTTAGCCGATGATTTACCTTTAGCTATTGCAGCTCACGCAACATCTAAAATTTCTCGTCTAGACGATTTAAGCACAATATCTTCAATGGGTTTTCGAGGGGAAGCCTTGGCTAGTATTGCAGCGGTTTCTAAGTTTAGCTTAATCTCTAAGCCTGCAATTCAGAAACACGCTATGATGTTGCAGGTTAATGGTAGTGGTGAGCTTTTAATCGCTCCTTGTGCAAGACAAGATGGCACAACAGTTATAGTTCGCGATCTTTTTTTTAATGCACCAGTTCGTAAAAAATTTCTCAAAAATGCACGATCTGAATTTCAAGCTATTGAAATGGTTGTTAAACGTTTTGCCTTAAGTGCACCTTCGCTTGCAATTACTCTTACTAATGATGGGAAGCAAATTTTCACACTTCCCGCGGCTATATGTGAGAAGACAAAATTATTAAGGATTAGAAAATTATTAGGAAAAGCATTTGTTGATAATGCAGCGTATATAGATATAGAGCATGCTGGGATGAGATTAACTGGCTTTGTATCTGGCAATGAATATCAACCTAGTCAGAACGATAAACTCTGGGTATACATTAACCAGCGTATGGTTAAAGATAAATTAATAAATCATGCAATTAAAAAGGCATATGAAGGATTTCTTCATGCAGGGCGATATCCTGCTTGTTTAATATATTTATCTATTCCCCCGATAGAAGTAGATGTAAATGTGCATCCAACTAAACATGAAGTTAGATTTTTGCAGCCAAGATTAGTACATGATTTTATTAGTTCAAATATTGTAAAAGCTAATGAGCAATTTAAAGATCCGGTCAAGGTTGATTCCACGCCTAACTATTTATCGCCAAGGATTAATCTTGGGCATGAGAGAACGGAGACATATCTTAAACAATCGTTTAGTTTGCAAGAGTCAGTATTTGATGAAAATATAAATTGTTTTATGTTAAATGCCAATTTTGGCATCATAGATTTTTCAACAGTTCCATATTTGGTTAATTTAGCAAAAGTGCAAGAGAATTGGCTTTTAACAATTTTAAATAAACAACAATACCCTTTGCCAAGTCGCCCACTTCTTGTTCCAATAGTTCATAACATTGAGAAAAAACATTGCCAATTAATAGAGCAACACCAGCCATTACTAGATAAATTTGGCATTCAACTTGATTGGGTTGGCGAAATTTCAGTAGTTGTACGTACTATTCCTGTTATTATGCCTAATCTTGATATTAGGCAATTGATTAGTAGACTTTATCAGATAGCTTTTTCTGAAGAAACTTTAAAAATATTATTAGTAAATTGCCAATCATTTGATGCTCGTCAATTAGAAGAGAGAGATAAGTTGATATTATCTAATTATATTAAGGATCATTTAGAATCTTCACCGCTATTATCTAGACTATGTTTACGATTAGATATGGAAACATGCCAAGAATTATTTAAGGTAAGAGCTAATGCTTAAAGTTTCTAATGTTTTTTGCTTAATGGGTCCTACTGCATCTGGTAAAACAGATCTCGCAGTTAAGTTATTAGAACATTTTCAATTTGAAATTATTTCAGTTGATTCTGCAATGATTTATCGCGAGATGAATATAGGGACTGCAAAACCAGATCCTAGTTTATTAGCAATTGCTCCTCATCATTTAATTGATATTAAAGATCCATCTGAGAGCTATTCTGCTGCAGAATTTTGTAAATCTGCAAATATTTTAATCGAGCAAATTATAGCTAAAGGCAAAATACCTTTACTAGTAGGCGGCACGATGATGTATTTTCGTGCTTTGCAACAAGGTCTATCATTATTGCCAGAAGCTAATAACGATGTAAGAAAAGCTCTTTTGCAGCAAGCTTTAGAGTACGGTTGGGATTATATGCATAAGGAGTTAATGCGTGTAGATCCAATTTCAGCAGCTAGAATCCATCCTAATGATACGCAACGCATTCAGCGAGCACTTGAAGTCTATCAGATAACTAATACGCCGCTTTCAGAATTTTTTAATAATACTAATAATTCTGCTGGTTATAATTTTGTTAATTTTTCCTTAGCTCCTAATAATCGTGCATGGTTGCATCTTCGTATTGCCGAGCGTTTTCAAGAAATGTTAGTAAATGGTTTTATTGCTGAAGTTGAAGCTCTTTTACAAAAATGGCAATTAACTTATGACAATCCTTCAATGCGATGCGTGGGCTATCGTCAGGCATTATCTTATCTAAAAGGTGAGTGTGATTATGATGCTTTTGTAGCTCATGGAATTGCTGCAACGCGCCAATTAGCTAAACGGCAGTTGACTTGGCTTAATAATTGGGAAAACATGCAAATATTTGCTGCCGATGATAAAGCTTCATCGCGTAAGATCATAGCAAATTTGCAACAAATATTGGATAATTAAACTTGATGATCCAATTTTTAAATATTAAAAATGAATATGTCTACGCCCCGCGGCCATATTATTACCAACAAGTCACAAATTATTGTAGCCCTTGTAGCCTTGATGTAGCGCAGCGTAATCAAGGTTTATTTAAAACTCGAGGTTTTAAAGATTCGGATGGTCTTTTTTGTTGCGAATGAAGACCTTGATTACGCTACATCAAGGCTACATGAGCTAGATAGATTTGTGGGTAAAGATATGGGCGCGGTACGTAGGCGTTATAAAATTATTTTGTAGCAGTGGAGTATTTATGTCTGAAATTAAAAAAAAATCAGCTTGTAGTGAAAAAAGCTATATAGTGCATCGTAGTGATTTGCCATTAAGTTGTCCTAGTGATGAAATGGATCTTATGCATGCCCATCCTAAAGTGTATTTACCTATTGAAAAGACAGGTATTGAAGTTTGTCCATATTGTGGTGCGCGTTATACTCTTATGGTTGATTAGGCGTGTTTATTCCAAATTCTAATCATGCTTTTTCCCCGAGAACTAGATTGCAAAGAGATAATATAATAGCTAATAAAAAACGTACTCTTAATAGAAAAGATTGTAAATTAGCAACCATTGATCATAAATTTAAATCCATTTGTATCGTGCGATTATCAGCTTTAGGTGATGTGCTGATGCTTGTACCTTTAATAAGGACGCTCCAAGTAAATTTCCCTTATACTAAAATCACATGGGTTATATCTCGTCCTGCTTATGATTTGGTATCTGGAATTGAAGAAGTTGAGTTTATTGTTATTAATAAACCAAATAGTTTAAAAGATTATTGGCGATTTAAAAAGCAAATGCGGGGAAGATCTTTCGATGTTTTATTAGCGGCTCAAGCAAGCTTAAGAGCTAATTTATTATATCCTTTAATTAATGCTACTCGTAAAATAGGATATGATAAATTGCGGGCAAAGGATTTTCATGGTTGGTTTATTAATGAAGCTATTGCTCCTGGTAATGATCATACTTTAGATGGGTTTCTTAAGTTTGCTGATTGTCTTGGTATCAAAAAGAAAGAGATTAGTTGGGATCTTCCTATACATGAAGATTGTCGTAAATGGGCAAAGTCTCATATTCCTCGGGTTAAAGGTCCTATTGTCTTAGTAAATCCTGCATCTAGCAAACCTGAGCGCAGTTGGCCTTTGGAGCGTTATATTGAGGTTATTCAATATTTAATATCTTTTAAACAAGCGACAGTTATTTTAACTGGCGGGCCTGGTGAATATGATAAATCACTAGGAGATGCTATAACAGCCGTAGTACCTATAACTAATTTAATAGGTAAAACAAAGCCAATGCAACTTTTAGCCTTGATTGAGCAGGCAGATGTATTACTTTGCCCAGATACTGGTCCATCACATATGGCGGTATCTGTTGCAACACCAGTAGTTGCCTTACATGCGGTTACTAGCTCTAAAATTTCTGGTCCTTATACTTTTAGGCATTTTGTGGTTGATTGTTATGACGAGGCTGTATTAACAATTTTAAATAAAACACCAGAAAACAATATTTGGGGAATGCATGCTCATGGTAGTGAAACCATGAAACTTGTTCAGGTTAACAATGTAATTGCAAAATTAGAATTAGTTTTATCAACGATAAAATTAAAGGGTAACTGACTATTA
>CAMDMN010000027.1 GCA_945901965.1 Legionella genomosp. 1
AATAACGCTAGATTGCTTCGCTGCGAGCGCAAAGACGGATTATTTTTGAATATATTTTTTAAACGGAAGCATCTTCTCAAATACACGACGTATTTTTTGTTCAGGCCTTGCTCTAAAGGAATTGCCATTGAAAAAATATTCCTCATCCTCAGGCGATTTAGGTGAAAAAAAGTAATTAAATACACAACAGCGAGGAGCTTCACATAAAACGGGATTAACTGCATGCCAAGATCTACGGTTTGTTTCCATTACTAGCATGCGATTAAATAAACTAGGGACAACAATACGATTTTTAATTTCCTCATCCCAAAGCTCGTAATTTCCACCATTCTCTAGTCGCCAATTTGGCGATACGTAATAAAGAACATTGACCGTGCGATAATTTTCCCGGCCCATATCATGCGAATTATCTAAATGAGGATTAAGACGATACCCTTTAAGTAAGGTACTAATTCCACCGGCATAAGGAGAGCTATCAGGAACTTGGTTTTTAATTTCTGTTATCTCTTCAATTAAAGCAACAACTTTTGGATCCTGAATCGCTGAGTTAATATCTTGTAACAAAGTGGATACATCTTTTAGGTGGCTATATTTTAATTTTAGTTTCCCAGGAATGTTTAATAAACGCATTTCTTTTGGATTGGGAAAGTTTGCGTGTATTTGCTCAGCAATTTCTGTTGGAAGAAGATCATCAAGGGTAAAATGCCTGGCAACTTTAAAAGGATGCGGAAGAAAAAATGCTTTTTTCAACTGCGCTTTAGTTTCATTTATGCGATTTACAATTAGATCCGTTAATTGATCTTTTTCAATGGTTGTCATTATTAATTTTCTTTAAGAGTATATATTTAATATTATAACCCCAAGAAACTAAAAAATGCTATTTCGGTCTTTTTGCTTTTTTACTCGACCTTGGGTTTAGGTTTAGAATGTAGGGTGGGCAAAACGCAGTGTGCCCACCAGGAAGTGGCACAGAATGTTAAGCTAAATATTTTGGTGGGCACACTGCGTTTTGCCCACCCTACGATCAAATTGATGTAATAAGTTATGAAGTGATATTTTGCGTAAGTCCTGGCATTAATAAAAAAAATAAAAAATTTCACTCAAATCTATAAAATTTCGCCTATACTAAATCTAAGACTAATATAAAAACAGCTAATAAAAATTTGATGTAGCATTATTTCCCATAAAAAATATAAGTAGAAAGGGGAGTTAAAATGAGCACGAAAGAGTTTTTAGCAGGATATACCCGCCGCTTTGAAGATAATAAAGAGGAGGAGATGAGTCTTGATGAATACCTAGAATTATGTAAGAAAGATCCAACTGCCTATGCTAACCCTGCTGAACGCCTACTTATGGCAATTGGTGAACCAGAAATGGTTGATACTCGCCACGATCCAATATTATCTCGTATTTTTTCTAATAAAATTGTTTATCGCTACATGGTATTTAATGAATTTTATGGCATGGAAGAACCTATTGAACAATTAGTTGGTTTCTTAAAACATGCGGCTCAAGGCCTTGAAGAAATTAAACAAGTATTATACTTACTAGGCCCTGTCGGCGGTGGTAAATCGTCTTTAGCTGAAAAATTAAAAGATTTAATGCAGAAGACCCCTTTTTATGCAATTAAAGGTTCTCCTGTTTTTGACTCACCGCTTTCATTATTTAATTTAGAAGAAGATGGTAAATTATTAGAAGAGCGGTTTAACATACCTCAACGTTATCTACGTTATATCATGTCTCCTTGGGCAATCAAAAGACTTCATGAATTTAATGGCGATATTAATCAATTTAGAGTCATTAAAGTTAAACCTTCGCGATCAAAACAAATAGCCATAGCGAAAACTGAGCCAGGAGATGAGAATAACCAAGATATTTCATCCCTTGTCGGTAAAGTTGATATTCGTAAATTAGAAGAATTTTCTCAAGACGATCCTGATGCCTATAGTTATTCTGGTGGCCTTTGTCGTGCTAACCGCGGTTTACTTGAATTTGTGGAGATGTTTAAAGCTCCAATTAAAGTGTTACATCCATTACTTACAGCGACACAAGAAGGAAATTATAATGCTACCGAAGGCCTATCATCGATTCCTTTTGAAGGCATAATTTTAGCCCATTCAAATGAAGCTGAATGGCAAACTTTTCGTAATAATAAAAATAATGAAGCCTTTATTGATCGTATCAATATTGTCAAAGTACCGTATTGCTTGCGCGTTTCTGAAGAATTAAAAATCTATCGGAAACTTGTAGAAAATAGCTCATTATCTTCTGTCCCTTGCGCCCCTGGAACATTAGACATGTTAGCGCAATTTTCTGTATTAACTCGCTTAAAAGAGCCACAAAATTCCAGTATTTACTCAAAACTACGGGTATATAATGGCGAAAGTTTAAAAGATACCGATCCTAAAGCTAAATCATATCAAGAATATCGTGATTTTGCTGGAGTTGATGAAGGAATGAGCGGTATTTCAACCCGCTTTGCCTTTAAAATTCTCTCCAAAGTATTTAATTTTGATCATACTGAAGTTGCTGCTAATCCCGTACATTTACTTTATGTATTAGAGCGCCAAATTGAGCAAGAGCAATTCCCGCAAGAATTACAAGAAAGATATTTAAACTTTATTAAAGAATACTTATCACCTAAGTATGTAGAATTTATCGGCAAAGAAATTCAAACAGCTTATTTGGAATCATACTCTGAATACGGTCAAAATATTTTCGATCGCTATATTACTTATGCTGACTTTTGGATCCAAGACCAAGATTATCGAGATCCTGATACTGGTGAAATTTTTGATAGAGCAGCCCTTAATACCGATCTTGAAAAAATTGAAAAGCCTGCCGGCATTTCAAATCCAAAAGATTTTCGTAATGAAGTTGTTAACTTTGTTTTACGCGCAAAAGCTAATAATAATGGCAAAAATCCAAAATGGAATAGCTATGAAAAATTAAAGTCCGTTATTGAAAAAAAGATGTTCTCCAATACCGAAGACTTACTTCCTGTTATCTCCTTTAATGCTAAATCATCAGAAGATGATAAGAAAAAACATGCAGAATTTATTGCTCGGATGGTGGACAAAGGATATACCGCGAAACAAGTTAGACTCCTCTGTGAGTGGTATTTACGCGTACGTAAGTCACAGTAAACTCTTTAGGGGTTAGTCTATGACGCAATTAATAGATAGACGAAAGAATGCTGGTAAAAAATCTACGGTCAACCGCCAAAGATTTCTTCGTCGCTATAAAAACCAAATTAAACGTGCGGTTTCTGATGCTGTAGGAAAACGTAGCATTACTGAAATTAATAAAGGCGAAGAAATTACAATACCAGCTAAAGATCTTGCTGAACCACGATTTAATCAAGGAGAAGGGGGTGACATTGAACGCGTACTCCCTGGAAATGATGAATTCATTAGCGGGGATAAAATTAACCGCCCAAATTCTCAATCGTCAAGTGATGGAGGCGGTGAAGCTGGTAATAGTGGTGAAGGCGAAGATCCTTTTGTCTTTCAATTATCACGTGAAGAATTTCTAGAATTATATTTTGAAGATTTAGAATTACCTGATCTTGTAAAAAAAGACTTGGCAAGCATTGCAACTTTTAAAACTATACGCGCAGGAGTTACAACTAGCGGAGTACCTACGAATATTAATGTATTAAGATCTTTACGCCAAGCCACAGGACGAAGAGTATGTTTAGCGTCATCTTACAAAAAAAAATTAAAGCGCGCTGAAAGCCTACTTAAAGAACTAGAATCATCACCAAAACCTAAAAAAAGCGAAATCACTAAATTATTAGATGACATTGCTTTACTTAAAAAGAAAATCAATGCCATCCCATTTATTGATACCCTAGATCTTCGCTACAATAATCGCGTGCGTGTTCAAGCACCTTCAACCCAAGCGGTGATGTTTTGTATTATGGACGTTTCAGGATCAATGGATGAACCTAAAAAAGATATCGCTAAACGATTTTTTATTTTACTTTATCTTTTTCTAACTAAAAATTATGAAAAAATTGAATTAGTCTTTATACGTCATCACACCTCAGCCAAAGAAGTATCTGAACAAGATTTCTTTTACTCGCGTGAAACTGGTGGAACTGTGGTTTCTAGTGCACTAGAGCTCTTGCATCAAACGATTGAAGCAAGATACCCACCTGCTGCATGGAATATTTATGTAGCCCAAGCATCAGATGGCGATAATTGGAATGCTGACTCACCTTATTGTTCGGAATTATTACAAGAAAACATCATGCCGCTACTACAATATTTTGCCTATATTGAAATTATGCCACGGCATCATCAAAGCTTATGGGAAGTATATCAAAAAGTGCGCGAATCTTATCCTAATTTTGCCATGGAAAATATTGAAAGTGCTGCTAATATTTACCCGGTATTTCGTGAATTATTTAAAAGGAAGACGGTATGAAAAAAAAACCGTTATCAACTGGCGCTGAATGGACCTTTGATTTAATTGAAACCTATGATCGAGAAATAGCTCGCATCGCCAAAAATTTTAAGCTAGACACATACCCCAATCAGCTTGAGGTAATAACTGCTGAACAAATGATGGATTCCTATGCATCTGTAGGCATGCCGATTGGTTATAATCATTGGTCTTTTGGCAAGCACTTCGTCGGGGTTGAAAGAAGTTACCAACGCGGAGAAATGGGTCTTGCTTATGAGCTTGTAATAAATTCCAATCCTTGTATTGCCTACCTTATGGAAGAAAATACGATGGCAATGCAGGCACTTGTCATAGCTCATGCTTGTTATGGCCATAATTCCTTTTTTAAAAATAATTACTTATTTAAAATGTGGACTTCAGCTGATGCAATTATTGATTATTTAGTATTTGCAAAAAATTATATTAGCGAATGCGAAGAACTTCATGGTATTGACGAAGTAGAAATGGTCTTAGACTCATGTCATGCTCTTATGAATTATGGCGTTGATCGCTATAAACATCCTTCACCATTATCAATACAAGAAGAAAAAATCCGCCAACAAAATCGGGCCATGTACTTACAAACTCAAGTAAATGAACTATGGCGTACTATTCCTGATAATTTAAAAGACAAAAAAAATAAAGATAAAATTATATTTCCTTCCGAACCACAAGAAAATATCCTCTATTTTATTGAAAAAAATGCGCCATTACTGCAACCATGGCAACGTGAAATTGTACGTATAGTTAGAAAAATAGCGCAATATTTTTACCCTCAAAGTCAAACAAAGGTAATGAATGAAGGATGGGCATGCTTTTGGCATTACACCTTAATACACGCGCTTTATGATGAAAACTTAGTTAATGATGAATTTATGTTAGAAGTTTTACAAAATCACACTAATGTAATCATGCAGCCACCTTATAATAGCTCGTACTTTAATGGAATTAATCCATATACCTTGGGCTATCACATGATGCAAGATATAAAAAGGATCTGTGAAGCACCGACTGATGAAGATAAACATTGGTTCCCTCACCTTGTTAATACCGATTGGGTATCAAGTTTAGACTACGCGATGCGCAATTTTAAAGATGAAAGTTTTATTGCTCAATACTTATCTCCACGCGTTATCCGGGAACTTAAATTATTTAGCATTATTGATGATGATAAAAATCCTAACTTAGTAGTCGGTGCAATTCATAATGAAGCCGGCTATCAAATGATTCGTGAATCCCTATCTAAACAATATAATTTATCTAGTCAAGATTTAGATATTCAAGTTTTATCGGTTGATTTAGAAGGAGATCGCTCCTTAACTTTACAATACAAACAACAAAACCGAATTCCATTAGGAAAAACCACCAATGAAGTATTAAAACACCTACATAGCCTATGGAAATTTCCTGTTATTTTAAAAGCTATTGATTTAAACGGACAAATAACAGCTGAATACCATTGCCCACCTCATACGCCAATCCAAAATGATCATGAGTCGGTGTGATTAAAAATATTTAAAAACTTGAGAAACACGTCATCCAGAGCGCGTGTTTTTGCGCGAAGGATCCCCTGAATATTGCACAATTTTCTGCAAATGGAGATCCCTAGTTGCACTCGGAATGACGTACCTCACTCGGGGATGACGTACGTTAAAGAATTTAAAAATTTGCTTTATTATTCATAAATCTTACTTACAGAATACTTACATAACCGTGCGTATTTTGCTATCATTTTGCTGTAGTCTTTTGCTATATTTTTAACTATTAATAAGGAAATTTATCATGGGTAATAAACACACATCATTAAATCATACTGGCCATCTAAATACATCATTAAAAATTATTACCGAACTTAAATCCCATTTAATTAACGAAGAAAGAAGAGCAAGACTTTTAGCCGAAAATGGTGACATTACAACTGCCATAACTGTTATGAGTTATTTAGAACAATATGCAAAAGATAAATTAGCTGATGTAGACAGAGAAAAAACTGCTTCTAGAAAGTTTTTTACTGGAGGACTAACTAAAAGAGCTATTGTTTCTGAAAAAAAAGCGATAACAACTTGCCTTCAAAATATAAAAGCTTTTCTAGATGCGCAATTAAAATTAGTACTTCCTGCCGCTGCTACTTCAGCCCCTACTACCGACATGCATTCTACTAGAGCCGCTGGTACTGGCATTGATATTGTAAATACACATGCCCCTAAAATTATAGCTAGCGCACCAATAACAGATCCTCTGCCACTCCAACCATCAGCTATTTCAGACGATAGTATGCCAGTAGAGCACATAGTACACCAACCTAAAGGAAGAACTACAGGATCACCTCTAGGTGTTGAAGAATCTATTAAGCCAACTGTTAGTCCAGAAGTTTTAGCTAGCTCACCAACAATAGATCCACCTTCACCAACCACAGCCATTTCAGATGCTCTTAAGCTTGCAGAACCAAAAGCTTCGGGTACACACCAACCTGAAGTAATCACTGGAGAATCACTATTGGCTGTTGAAGAGCCTGCGAGTTCTGTGGCTAATGCTGTCGACCGCCATGCTCTTGAAAATGATGTCGATATAGAGCGTCATAGTCTTGACGATACTGACCGCTCTGTTCTTGACGATGAAGAATCTAACCATAGTGCGTTTGGAGATGAAGTAGAAGTTGATAGCACCCAACCTAGTCCTCACCGGAAATTAAGTGATAGCCGTCGGCTTAGATTTAGCGAGGAATTAAGTGATGACGAGGATGAAGAGGAAGACTATGTGGAAGACAATAGCCCACAGCTTCGATCCCACAGAGAATTAGATGATGACGAAGACATGGAGGAAATACAAAAAGCATATCATCTTGAATTAAAAGAATTAAGAGCATTTATGGAATCTAAACGTGCCTTTAATAAAGAAACGGAATTAGGCCAGCTTCTATTGAGTGTGATAGATCTAGCTGAAGAAATAAAAAGAACAAACATAATAGATGCAAAACATGCTTTAGAGAAAACAAATTTATACGTAAATAAAAAAATTAAACACGAAACATACCATGATTGTGCTAGTGATGTGCAAGGTAAGCCATCACCAGAACTTAAAGCCTTAGGTGCGGCCATGATGGCTCTAGGTGCTGCTGTATTTGCCATTGGGTTAATATTTGCTCCTACAATATTAACTTTCGCAGCCAGTGCTGCTATTGCAGCTACAGGCTATGGACTTTTTGCCAAAGGTAAGCAAGCAACAGGGCTTTCTTTGAGTATGCTTGAATTAGAAAATGCAAATAGAATTGCAAACGTTGACGATGATGCAGAAGCAGAAGAATTAGAACCATTATTAGGAAGGGGAAAAGCTGCTTAATAAAGAACAAATGCATGTTGGGCACGCTATCGCTCATATCATTACCCACAAATCTGCTGATCCTTTATGGGACTGCATTGTCTGGTGGAATCCGAGCCACGACCGTTAGGGAGTGGAGATTTTAAGAACCCCACTCCCTAACGGTCGTGGCTCGGAGTTCCGTTCACTTGCCAAGATAAAATTAACTTGTGGGTAATGATATGGCTATCGTTGCCCACCATACACTATGATGAATTAACAGAGCCACAGATTCACTTAAAAAATAAATTATTTCTAAAAGCTATTGATAATCATTCTCATTTGTAATAAAGTACTAATCTTTACTGTTTGACTATTGGATAAACAATGAAGATTAAAAAAATACCTCATTATCTTGGCTTGACCTTACTTACCTCGGGTGCAAGCTTAATTCTTGGATTTTTAAGTTTTGGCGGGATGATTGCTTTATCGCCAATTATGCCACTGGCATTTGCAGCTTTTGGACTTGTTGTGGCTTACGATGGGGAAGTATATTTACAAAATATCAAAGGATCTTTAAAAAAATTCAAACATAATTACTTAACACATCATCTTGCCGAAGATTACTTACTTAATAATATTCCTCTTTATATTAACAATGATGATTGTCCGCAATTTTTTAAAGATTATAAAATAGCTCGTGATTTACTAGATAAATTTGGCAACAAACGCTTAGATAAAACTAGTCGTGATAGTAAAAAACAAATTGAGCAAACTCTTAAAGATATGGAAAATTTGTTTGCTAAACTACTTTTCAGAGCAAAATCTAATCCAGGTAAAGATTACACACCATTTGAACAAGAGCTCATTGACTGGCTTAAAAAATATAAACAACAAGATGAATGGCAAATAAAAATAGAAAAACGACGCAATTTATTTAATCTTTTTAAGGCATTTAGCGCTTTATCAGCATTATTCATGAGCTTAGGTACGACATACCTGCTAATGGAAGCATTTTCTATAATCCCGATGTTTACAGCGTTAGCCACTTTGCCCGCCATAATTGTGCCAATGTCTGTAATAGCAGGAATTGCATATGGACTTCTTACCTATAATGCTATAACCGACATGGTAAATTCTAATACTTTACAAAAATGGTTTAACGTATTTCGCGAGGATAGAAATGTATTTAAAATTATAGCTGCCGCCCTTTTAATTGCCTTAGCTTTATCATTAACTCTTTGTACTGCCGGCACTTGGTGGACTGTTGTTAAAGAAACTCCGCCATTATTTGCTTGGATGGGAAGACTCCCAAATTTCATCATGGGAATTATTAATCCTATAATTAATGGGTTATCATCTTTAATATTTAATTTTCAAAATACCAGTGAATCTTTAGAGTTGTTAGATTCTGCTGAGGTAGTAGATACTACAGCGGTTAAACCCAACATATTCTCAATTAATAATCTTAGTAAATCGATAAAAAATCTATTTTCTGCCTTAGAAGAAAAAGAAAATAAATTCCAAATATTTAATCCTTTTCGCATACTTTTAAAAACAACCATTACCCCTCTGCGTGCGGTCCTTTTACTTGGTCACTTAGTAAGTGGTGGAGTAACTTCAGATCGTGTTCCTGGTGTTTCTAAATTATTTTCAGCTTTGCTTGGTATTATTAGTGAAGGCTTTGAAGATATGCATTATTTTGTTGGTCATGAAAATGATCTCGACCTGCCCACTCGAACACTTAAATTTATCTTTTCCCCAATTTATTTTTTAGCCACCTGCTGGGATTATGGATTTAGTCAATTGAATAGCGGCGAGCGCCATAAATTAAGCTTTAGCGATGCATGGGAAAAACAAAATGGCAATGAAAGTGAAGAAAGTGTCACGATAACTAATGACGATGAAAAACCATCAGCACAATGGCAACATACGCATGCAATATATCGCATTAGCCATCATAAGGATAAGCATTTATTAAACGCAGCCGTTGGTGAAGATGTCGCTCAACAGAAAATCAGAGCTCTTAATAAATTACAACAAGCTTTACTAAAATTAGATCCAGAAGACAAAAAACAAATTAAAGCAAAATTAGAAGAGGCTGCAAATATGCCCATTTATAATATCCATCGTCTTTTTGGCTCAACGCAAAAAACAAAAACCGCTTCATTTATAGGTGAGTTACCACAAAGAATTGGGTTGCAGTAGAAGTCCGTTTTAGGCCTTTAAGCTTTTTCAGACATTTTTTCTGGGTTTAAAAATAAAGATCATAAATAATATGATAAAATAGATTTTTAATTTAAACCCGTTCCTTAATATTTTAACCAATAAAGAAAAAATGAATAAAACTGATACCCTACAACGCTTCATGTTTGAACATGCAAATATTCGTGGTGAAATTGCACATTTAAATGATACTTATAAAACAATTATGCACCAACATGCTTATCCATTAGTTGTTAAAAAACTATTAGGTGAAGCATTAATATCATGCTTACTATTATCTGGCAGCATTAAATTTGAAGGTGAAATTAGTTTACAATTTCATGGAAATAATCACCTGCCGCTACTTATAGTTCAATGTGACCATGAATTACAAATTAGAGCGTATGCCAAATATCAAGAAGGTAGTAGTGATCTTGATTATACCAACGCTTTCCTTGATGGGAAGATGAGCATGATTATCAATCAGTATAATAAAACTGAAGCATATCAAAGTATTGTACCTATTCGCTCCATTTCAATGTCTGATAATTTAACTCATTATTTTGCCCAATCAGAACAAGTAGCAACCCAAATTTGGCTTGCAGTAGATGAAGACTCTGCTGCCGGCATGTTATTACAACTTATGCCAGGACAAGACACCATCCAACGTGAGCAATTTTGGGAATATGCAGTAGTATTAGGGCAAACTTTAAGCAACGAAGAATTATTAACTCTAGATAATCCCACCATCTTGCATCGTTTATATCATGAATGCGAATTACGTCTTTATTCTTCACGTACAGTTTCTTTTGAGTGCCGCTGTAATACAGAAAAAATGAAACAAGCGATAACAGTTTTAGGAGAGGAAGATATAAATCAACTATTACAAGAAAAAGGAAATGTCGAAATAAACTGTGAATTTTGTAATCAAAATTATATTTTCGATCCAATCGACATAGTGCTTATTTTTCGCCATTAATTGATTAAAATCGTCCAGAACTCATAATAGCGCACGTCATCCAGAGCGCGTGTTTTATGCGCGAAAGATCTCCTGAACAAATCTCAGGTCTTTGTCTTCAGGAGTTCTCTTCATTCAGGATGACGTTAGAGCTGTTTTTCGCAAGTCCTGTTAAAGTTTTAAATTTATTGTAGTTTGAGACCTTTTGAACCAATGATCCCGCCATCCATCACATTAAACTGAAAGTGATCGCCACGCATAGCCTGCAAAATTTGCTGCATATTTATAAATTGGGCGCTTAATTGGAAATATAAATTTGCGGACTCGTTTACTTGCAATTCGCCAACGGTTAAATAAGCCGCTTGTCCCATATCACTAAAGTACTCAAGCCTAACATGGCGCTTATCGGCCATTCCGGGAAATAAACCACAATATAATAAACTTTTATCACCAACCTCACGTAAAAGATCAACTTGTCGATTACCTAAGACTTGCATAGATTCCAGAAGATCTAGCGCTAATACTGATTCAATAAGTTTAGTCGATTGCGCAAAGCGCATTAGAAGAAAAACTAGATAACTTTCCATCTCTTCATCTAAAACAAGCTTAACTGAAGACTGTGCCTCATTAACTAAAGCATGCCATTGACTCATGTCGGTGGGATGCAAAATCAATTTTTTCATAATTTCCACCTTTGTTTGACTCTTACTATGAGTGTAGCAAAGAAAATGCCATTTTGTAGTCTAAATATAAATTAACGCGATTATCAATTTTCATGGTGGGCACGCTGCCGCTCATATCATTACCCACAAATCTAACCCGTGTAGCCTTGATGCAGCGTAGCGTAATCAAGGTTTATTTAAACGCGAGACTTAGTGGATAGGGCTGCTTTTGTTTTTGGGGGTGAAAACCTTGATTACGCTACGCTGCATCAAGGCTACACGGACTAGTCAGACTTGTGGGTAATGATATGCTGCCGCTTTGTCCACCATAGAACATTGGCAAATATCTGTTCATAAAAAACGATTATTTGGGATTCAGACAAAAACCAGTGTATAATGTTACGCAAAAGTGCATAAATTCTCTTTTTTCTAGATTTATGATTCTTTGCATGCCATTTTTTATTGTCGTGTAGTTCTATAATTATACCAATTGAAGGTCAATATGATTGAAAAAATACGTAACATCGCCATTATCGCTCACGTAGATCATGGTAAAACTACTTTAGTCGATAAATTATTACAACAAACCGGCACCTTAAATGAGCGTGCTCCTAAAGTTGAACGACTAATGGATTCAAATGCCTTAGAAAAGGAACGTGGTATTACCATTCTTGCAAAAAACACTTGTGTACACTGGAATGGTCACCAAATTAATATCGTTGATACCCCAGGACATGCCGATTTCGGTGGTGAAGTTGAGCGGATCCTTTCTATGGTAGATAGCGTGCTGCTTCTTGTTGACGCTGTTGACGGTCCAATGCCACAAACCCGTTTTGTTACTCAAAAAGCTTTTGCTCAAGGTTTAAATCCTATTGTTGTAATTAATAAAATTGACCGTCCAGGGGCTAGACCTCATTGGGTAGTGGATCAAGTTTTTGATCTTTTTGATAATTTAGGTGCTAATGACACACAATTAGATTTCCCTATTGTTTATGCCTCAGCCTTAAATGGTTATGCAAAACTTAATTTAGAAGATGAATCTAGTAATATGGATCCTCTCCTCCAAACAATAGTTGACCGCGTATCAGCACCAGATGTAGATGCTGAAGGTCCTTTTCAAATGCAAATAAGCTCGCTTGATTATTCATCTTATGTAGGAACTATTGGTATTGGTCGTGTAAGTCGTGGTCATATTAAAGCAAAATCTCCGGTTAAAATCATTGATAAAGATGGCGGCATCCGAAATGGTAGACTTTTACAATTACTTGGGTTTAAAGGTCTTGATCGTGTTGAAATTGAAGAAGCTCGTGCAGGAGACATTATTGCTGTTACTGGTATTGATCTACTAAATATTTCCGATACCATTTGCGATCCTAATGTAGTTGAAGCTTTACCTCCATTAATGGTTGATGAACCAACAATTAGCATGACATTCCAAGTTAATGACTCTCCATTTGCGGGGCAAGAAGGTAAATTTGTCACCAGCCGTAAAATTAAAGAACGTCTGCAAACAGAATTACTACATAACGTAGCCTTACGAGTTGAAGATACCGAAGATCCTGATAAATTTAGAGTGTCGGGCCGAGGTGAGCTTCATTTATCTATCCTTATTGAAACTATGCGTCGGGAAGGGTATGAGATTGCAATCTGCAAACCAGAAGTAATATTACGTGAAGAAAATGGCGAACAAATGGAGCCTTATGAAAACCTAACGGTTGACATTGAGGAAGGCCATCAAGGTTCTATCATGGAGAAATTAGGTGAGCGCCGTGGTGAATTACAAAATATGGTGCCAGATGGCAAGGGACGTGTACGACTTGATTACAAAATACCTACACGTGGTCTTATAGGCTTCCATACTGAATTTTTATCAAGCACATCGGGTACTGGTTTGTTATACCATGTATTTGATCATTATGGCCCTGCCATTCGCGGAAGAATTGGTAAACGTAATAGTGGCGTGCTTATTGCTAATTGCCATGGGACCGCTCGTGGTTTTGCCTTATTTAATTTACAAGAACGTGGAAGATTATTTATCGAACCACAAACTTCTTGTTATGAAGGCATGATAGTAGGAATTCATGCGCGTGATAATGACTTAGTTGTTAATGTTACTAAAGAGAAACAATTAACGAATATGCGTGCTTCAGGAACTGATGAAAATATTGTATTAACTCCTGCGATTAAATATTCACTAGAACAAGCGCTAGAATTTATTGATGATGATGAACTTGTAGAAGTAACACCACAATCAATAAGACTACGCAAAAAAGAACTTTTAGAACATGCACGGAAGAAATCATCAAGGGCCAATAATGATGATAAGTCTTAATTAAAAAATAGATGTAGGGTGGGCAAAGCGATAGCGTGCCCACCAATGCCTAACCGTGTGGTGGGCACGCTATCGCTTT
>CAMDMN010000028.1 GCA_945901965.1 Legionella genomosp. 1
ACCTTGCACTCGGGATGACGTACCGATTTATATATAAATTAATTTATCAGTTCTATTAATCTTTATTACTATCATCTATCCGAAATTCAAGCCATATTGCATTTAATATTGCAAAAGCACAAGCCAAGCCTGTGCCTAAAATCCAAGAAAAATACCACATATTATGCCCCTTATCAGTATGCTGATTCTATTTCAGATGTAATAGTTTCTTCAGTTATTTTGCCGCGTAAAACCCTATAAACCCAAGCTGTATAAAGTAAAATTATTGGTAAAAATATTACAGTTGCAACTAACATTATAAATAAAGTTAATTGGCTAGATGAGCTATCCCAAACCAACAAACTATGTGATGGATTTGATGAAGATGGCAAAATAAAAGGAAACATCGATACGCCAACCGTTGAGATAATGCCAAATATGCTAAAAGCGCTACAAACAAAAGCTGTTTTTACGCACTTGGCTAAAGTCATGGCAAGAAGTGCTCCCACAATTCCAAGAATAGGGGCGGCTATTGTCAATGGCATATTTTCATAATTAGCAAACCAAGCATAAGCTTTGCGGCTTACTTCTTTATGGAGTGGATTTGACGGCGCATCGTGTAAAACGAAGTTCATTAAGCTATAGCCATCTATAGCTTTATAAAGCCATACGCCACCAGCAATGAAAAGAATAATGCTTAAAAACCCACAAATTCTCGCAGCAGTTCGTGCACGCAATTGGATTGGAGCATTTGTTTTAACATTAATAAAATAAGCCCCATGCATAGCTAACATTGTTACTGAAAGAAGACCACAGAGTATAGCAAAAGGATTTAATAGACCAAAAAATGTTCCAGTATAAAACGCGCGTAAATTTTCATCAAAATGAAATGGAACACCTTGTAATACATTGCCCATAGCTACGCCAAAAATAAGGGCTGGAACAAAGCCACCTAAAAACAATGCATAATCCCAAATCGTTCGCCATTTAGTACTAGTCATTTTAGAGCGGTATTTAAACCCAACCGGGCGCAGGATTAGGGCAAGTAAAACCACAAGCATGGCAAAATAAAAGCCTGAAAATGCAAGGCCATAAAGGGCTGGCCATGCGGCAAATATAGCTCCGCCACCTAGAACAAACCATACTTGGTTTCCTTCCCATGTAGGCGCTATGCTATTGATTAAAATTCGGCGCTCCATGTCGGATTTAGTGATTATAGGTAACCACATTGCCACACCAAGGTCAAAGCCATCCATGATAGCAAAGCCAATTAGTAAGACACCTAATAATACCCACCATATAATTTTTAATGTTTCGTAATCTAAAGGCATGGTTATGCTCCTGTAATTGAATTTTTGGTATATTTTAGGTAATTTTCTGGCCCAAGACGGATGTATTTAACCATTAAATAGATTTCAACTATTGCAAGAATAGTATAAAAAATTACGAATCCTGCTATAGATATTAAAACGGCTGTTGAACTTACAGTTGAAGTGCCCATAAAGGTTGGCAAGACTCCTTGTACGGCCCAAGGTTGACGACCATATTCCGCAACCACCCAACCAAGTTCTGCCGCAACCCATGGCAGTGGAAATGCTAAAATGCCTAAACGCCAATACCATCTTGAGGTAAGTAGCTTGCGTTTAACGGATAAGTAAAAGCCAGTCGCAAATAAAAAGATAAAAAAGAATCCGCAAAGCGCCATAATTCTAAAAGAAAAAAACAAAGGCAGCACATTTGGTTTGAGATCATTAGCCGCTTGATTAATTTGTTCTTCAGAGGCATCGGTTACCTTTTCTGTGTATTTCTTTAATAGAAGTCCATAACCTAATGATTTCCCATGGGCTTCGAATTCAGCCTTTGCGTTTTTAGATTTTGGATTTTTTTGTAGCTTGGTTAACGCATCATAAGCAAGCATTCCTTCACGAATTTGTCCTTTCCCTTTCTCTACGAGCTCATCAATACCCTCAAGCTGCTCGCTAAATGAGCGAGTGGCAATTAAACCTAATGCATAGGGAATTTTAACATCATAATCAGTGGTCATTGTTTTACTATTAGGAATACCAAATATAGTCAAATCGGCTGGAGCTTTTTCAGTGTGCCACATAGCTTCCATACCAGCCAATTTCATTTTTTGGTTACTATTAGTAAGATATCCACTTTCATCACCAAGAACTACTACAGATAATGCTGAGGCAAGACCAAATGAAACAGCAACTGTCATAGAGCGCTTAGCAAAATCAATATTGCGACCACGTAAAAGAAAGTAACAGCTTATGGATAATACAAAAATAGCACCAGTTACATAGCCTGCACTTATTGTATGAACAAATTTTGCTTGAGCTACGGGGTTAAACATAACTTCAGCAAAATCAACCACTTCCATCCGCATGGTTTGATAATTAAAGGCAGCTCCAACAGGATTTTGCATCCAACCATTGGCGATTAAAATCCATAGTGCTGAAAAATTAGTACCTAATGCAAGCAACCAAGTACAGCACATATGCTGTACTTTAGTTAATTTAGACCAACCAAAGAAAAATAAACCGACAAAAGTGGCTTCTAAGAAGAAGGCCATAAGTCCTTCTATTGCAAGTTCTGCGCCAAAGACATCGCCAACATAATGGGAGTAGTAAGCCCAATTTGTTCCAAATTGGAATTCCATGGTGAGCCCGGTCGCCACTCCGAGGACGAAGTTTATGCCAAACAGTACGCCCCAATATTTAACCATTTGTTGCCAAATATCACGCTTAGTCATTACATAAACTGTTTCCATAATGGCAAGCAGTACTGATAGACCTAAAGTTAATGGCACAAAAAGAAAATGATAGAGTGCTGTGATGGCGAATTGCAAACGAGAGAGATCTACGACGTCACTACCTGGAATCATAAGGCACCTTTTTGGTTGTTTTTAAAGTTATGTTTTGTATCAATAGTAATAGACTTATTAGCTACAGTATTTTTTCCAAGCATCCATTGCTCTGAGTCTATAGATGGCTTTTTAGTGTTTTTAAAACAAATAAACCATAAAATAAACAGTAATGTTAATTTAATTAATAAAGTAATCTGAATATCGCGCGCGAAAGATCTCATTAATAATAGCCTTAAATTCAAATCAATTGTAGCCTGGTTGCTTGCAACCAGGACTCAATTTTGGAGAGATCACGGTTGCAAGCAACCAGGTTAATGCCAATGTTACTTTTTGTTGCGAGTCGCTTTCTTTTCCGCCGGCTCTTTATTTTTTCGATAAATTATAGCTGTATGGCCAATTAATTGAACCAATTCTGCCTGAAGTTGTTGACAAATATCAATAGCAACAGCTTTTTTATCTTCTTTTTCTACGCCATTAATTTTAACTTTTATTAACTCATGCGCTGTTAAGGCAATATTAGTTTCTTCAATAACCGCAGATGTTAAACCCTTGGCTCCCATTAGAATAATTGGCTTTAAATGATGAGCTTTAGCTTTTAATTCTTGTCGAAAAGATGTGTCCATAGTAAATTTCTCGTAAAAATGGCAAATTATTGCACGTTTTGCTGTGAATAGGTAGTAATATTGGGTATTATACATAGAATTTTTTATATAGTGATGTTATGCCTCGTTCTAAGTCTAGTAAAAAGTGGTTGCAAGAGCATTTTGATGATGTTTATGTAAAAAAAGCCCAAGCTGAAGGCTATCGTAGCCGAGCAGTTTATAAACTTAAAGAAATCGATGAGAAAGAGCGATTACTTAAGCCTAAAATGACAGTTGTGGATTTAGGCGCAGCCCCTGGCGGTTGGACGCAGTATGTAGCTGAAAAGCTTGATGGAAATGGCCTAATTTTTGCTTTAGATATTTTGCCGATGGATGCGCTGCCGGGAGTTGAGTTTATAATTGGTGATTTTAGGGAAGATGAAGTATTACAACAATTAATAAATTTAATACCACCTCGTAGTGTTGATTTGTTACTATCTGATATGTCGCCTAATATGAGTGGTAATATGGCAGTTGATATCCCCCGAGCGATGTATCTTGTGGATCTTGCCTTTGATTTTGGTCATAAAATGCTTAAGCCCGGTGGCACTATGTTAATGAAAATTTTTCATGGTGAAGGGTTTGATGATATTGTAAAACAAGCTCGGTTGCGGTTTGATCGGGTGGTTATTAGGAAGCCTAAAGCATCACGTGCGCGATCACGCGAAACCTATTTGCTGGCTAAAGGGTATAAATTATAGTAACTTTATCTTTATAATATAGTAGAAATTCGCATAACTGGGGTTATTAATTTGAACGACATGGTTAAAAATTTATTTTTGTGGCTAATTATAGCTATCGTCTTGGTTTCAGTGTTCTCTAATTTTGGTCCGCGTAATGCGAACACTGATAAAGTTTCTTATAGTCAATTTCTAAAGCAAATTGATCAGGGCATGGTGATGGCGGTAACAGTTGAAGACAATAAGGTTATTAAAGGTATTACCAAGAATAACCATCGTTTTGTCACTTATATGCCGGTACAAGATGATGCGCTTTTAGGTGAGTTGCTGAAGAAAAATGTTGATGTTAGTGGCCAGGAAAAACAGCAAGAAAGTTTCCTTTTACATCTATTTATAAATTGGTTCCCAATGCTTTTATTAATTGGCGTA
Organism: Legionella genomosp. 1; assembly: GCA_945901965.1. Lineage (GTDB taxonomy): Bacteria > Pseudomonadota > Gammaproteobacteria > Legionellales > Legionellaceae > CAMDMN01. The sequence goes on from CAMDMN010000028.1 coordinate 4,602, forward strand.
TGGATATTTTTCATGCGGCAAATGCAAGGAGGCGGCGGTCGTGGAGCTATGTCATTTGGAAGATCACGCGCTCGATTGCTTGGTGAAGACCAAGTAAAGGTTACATTTGCCGATGTAGCTGGAGTTGATGAAGCTAAAGAAGAAGTTAAAGAACTTGTAGATTTTTTACGTGATCCTACTAAATTTCAAAATTTAGGTGGACGAATTCCACGAGGCGTTTTGCTTGTAGGCTCTCCAGGAACAGGCAAAACCTTGCTAGCCCGAGCAGTAGCTGGCGAAGCTAAAGTTCCATTTTTTACAATATCAGGTTCTGATTTTGTTGAAATGTTTGTAGGTGTTGGTGCGTCACGTGTGCGAGATATGTTTGAACAAGCTAAAAAGCAAGCTCCATGTATTATTTTTATAGATGAAATTGATGCGGTTGGTCGTCACCGAGGGGCGGGACTTGGTGGTGGTCATGACGAACGTGAGCAAACTTTAAATCAGCTTTTGGTAGAGATGGATGGCTTTGAAGGAAGTGAAGGCGTGATAGTCATTGCGGCTACTAATAGACCCGATGTTTTAGATCCAGCCCTTCTGCGTCCAGGCCGTTTTGATAGGCAAGTTGTAGTGCCTTTACCTGATATTCGTGGCCGCGAACAAATTCTTAAAGTTCATATGAATAAAGTGCCAGTGGATGATAATGTTGAAGTTACTCCTATTGCGCGTGGTACCCCTGGGTTTTCAGGAGCTGATTTGGCAAATTTAGTTAATGAGGCAGCATTATTTGCAGCTCGAGCTAATAAGCGTAAAGTTAGTATGGTTGAGCTTGAGAAGGCTAAAGATAAAATAATGATGGGTGCTGAACGACGCTCTATGGTAATGGATGATAATGAGAAAAAATTAACGGCATACCACGAGGCGGGGCACGCTATTGTTGGTTTAATGGTGCCGGAACATGATCCAGTATATAAGATTTCAATTATCCCACGGGGGCGCGCTTTAGGTGTCACCATGTTTTTGCCAGAGCAAGATCGATATAGCCATAGTAGAAGGCGTTTGGAAAGTCAGCTAGCTAGTCTTTATGGTGGACGAGTTGCAGAAGAACTTATCTTTGGGGCTGATAATGTTACAACAGGCGCTTCAAATGATATTATGCGCGCAACTGAAATTGCCCGTAAAATGGTTACAAGTTGGGGCTTATCGAATATGGGGCCTTTGACTTTTGGTCAAGAGGAAGGTGAAGTATTTTTAGGCCGTTCAGTTAACCAAAATAAAGAAGTATCAGATACAACAGCACAACAAATTGATGAAGAAGTGCGAGTTATTATCGATAGGAATTATAAACATGCGCATAAAATACTTTCGGCAAATTTAGATAAATTACATATGATGGCTGATGGATTGATTAAATATGAAACTATAGATGCTAATCAAATCAAAGAAATCATGTCTGGTAAAGAGCCTTCGCCACCAGATGATGTGGATTACCTTAAGAAAGTGGATAAGGGTAATGCTAAGGGAAGTCGTGGTAAAAGAGGCGGCCTAAAGGGTTCTCCTGTGGAAACTATAGTAGATGATCCTATTTAAATACTTAAGCTAGTCGCATGAATAGCCAAGAATTTCAACAATGGCGTAGCTTTGTTATGTCACCTATTTCAATTCGATCATTTTATCTAGAAAAACCTAAAATAATGGGAGTATTAAATATTACTCCCGATTCCTTTTCAGATGGTGGATCTTATCTTCAATTAGATAAAGCCTGTCATCGTGCCGAGGAAATGATAAGTGAAGGTGCTGATATCATCGATATAGGTGGTGAGTCTTCAAGGCCTAAAGCTATTCCCATATCTGCTAGTGAAGAGTTAAAGCGAGTTATTCCTGTTATAAAAAGAATAAGAGAAAAAAGCGATATTTTTATTTCTATTGATACTTATAAGCCTCAAGTAATGGAAGCGGCAGTTGCAGCTGGCGCTAATATGATTAATGATATTAAGGCCTTAACAGAAAAAGATGCCTTAGCAGTTGCGGCTGAACTAAAAGTCCCTGTCTGTTTAATGCATATGCAAGGTAATTCGTTATCTATGCAGGATAATCCACATTATGAGAATGATGTAGTTAATGAAATTAATGAATTTTTTTTAGAGCGTATTGAAAGTTCATTGCAAGCAGGAATTTTACGCCAAAATTTAATCCTTGATCCTGGCTTTGGTTTTGGTAAATTGGCTCGACATAATTTGACGCTTATAAATAGGCTTAGTGAATTTCATAAATATGATTTACCATTATTGCTAGGTGTATCGCGAAAAAGTACAATTGGCACGATTTTAAATAAAGATATTGATGATCGGTTAATAGGTGGTATCGCAATAGCAGTTTATTCAGCTTTGCAGGGCATATCAATTTTAAGAACTCATGATATAGATAAAACTAATCAAGCATTAAAAGTAATAGACGCTATAGTAGGAGCTAATTCTACTAAAGATCGTAATAGGTCAGATGGGTCAGCGTAGCCTGGTTGCTTGCAACCGGGATCCCAACCAGATAAATCCTGGTTGCAAGCAACCAGGCTACTCAAGATCTAACTTGATTATTTAAGTAAAGGAATAAAGATGGGACAACGAAAATATTTTGGAACAGATGGTATACGAGGACAAGTTGGCTCGTCAAATATTAATCCTGAGTTTGTGCTTAAATTAGGCTGGGCTTTTGGGCGAGTATTAGCTAATGGTCATCGTAAAAAAGTACTGATTGGCAAAGACACACGTATTTCAGGCTATATGCTCGAGTCAGCTTTGGTTGCTGGTTTATCATCAGCTGGAGTTGATGTGCGATTGCTAGGGCCAATGCCTACACCTGCCATTGCTTATTTAACGCAGACATTGCGAGCAACCGCGGGTATTGTAATTAGTGCTTCTCATAATTTATTTGAAGATAATGGGATTAAATTTTTTGATGCTGATGGTAGTAAGTTACCAGATCATTTTGAATTGGCAATAGAAGCAGAAATGGATAAAAAGCTGCAAACAGTTCCTTCTGCTGAATTAGGTAAAACTAAGCGTATAGACGATGCTCCTGGTCGCTATATTGAATTTTGCAAATCAACCTTTCCTTCTTTAACAAAATTATCAGGTCTTAAAATTGTGGTTGATTGTGCTAATGGTGCTACATACCATATTGCACCAAATGTTTTTAGTGAATTAGGAGCTGATGTAATTGCCATTGGTGATGAGCCAAATGGGTTTAATATCAATCAAGAATACGGTTCGACATCACCTGAAAATTTACGCCAGCAAGTTTTAAAGTCTAAAGCAGATGTAGGAATCGGGTTAGATGGTGATGGTGATCGCTTAATAATGGTAGATTCTGATGGTCGTTTAGTTGAAGGCGATGAGCTTCTTTATATAATTGCTAAAGATAGACATAGTCGTGGGGTTTTGAATGGCGGTATAGTTGGCACTGTGATGAGTAATTTTGGCTTAGAAAAAGCCATTATGGAATTAGGCGTGCCTTTTATCCGTACATCTGTGGGCGATCGCTATGTTTTAGAGGCTTTAAAAGATAAAGGTTGGAAAATTGGTGGTGAGTCGTCTGGTCATATTGTTTGTTTGGATAAAACTACGACAGGAGATGGTATAGTTGCAGCATTACAAATTCTAGCTATTATGATTAAGAGAAATGTGGCACTTAATGAATTAACTTCTGGTATAAGTTTATTACCACAAGTTTTAATTAACCATAAAACAGAACATGCTAGCGCTCTTGCTAAAAATGAATCTGTTTTAAAATCAGTTAATTCTTTAGCTAAAAAATTAAAAAATAATGGACGAGTGCTACTTCGCCCTTCAGGAACTGAGCCAATTCTTCGTGTAATGGTAGAAGGTTCAGATAGTTTGCAAGGTGAACAACACGCCCAACAATTAGTAAATGAAATTAAGGTAATTGAACAGCAGCTAATGTCTGATAACGCGGGCGTTTAAGTAGGTTGGCATTAGCATAAGCAATCGTAAATACAAAAATACGTCTTTGCGAGCGTTAGCGAAGCAATCCATTGGCCTTAAGATGGCCGACTAGGCCACTGGATTGCTTCGTCGCAACGACGTTTTTAACTACCTGAACTTTTATACTAATATAAATTAATGCATAGAAACAGCAGCTCCATCTGCAGAACTTCCTCTTTCTGCTTCTCTTCTTTGGTTAATTAAAACATGTTTAGGATGAGCTCTGTCAAAAAATCCATGTCTATAAGGACTTTCATGTGCTGATCTTTCGGCTTCTGCATGCCCTAAGTTTAAACTATCTATTAAACCCTGTACTCTAGGCGATAACGATCTTTTTAAATGAGCTAATTGAACGCGTGCTAATTCTATATTAAAACCGGTTACTTTATGATCAAGAAAACCATATCTTAATCCATCAAAACGGATTCTACTACCTTCAAGAATTTGTTCAACTTGTTCTAGATACAAGCCCTTATCATCTAACATAGTGATATGCTTAGGCCGTATTTGAGATTTAATTAGAAAGTCTCTTAAAGCTTCACCTTTATTTTTTCCATCACAAAATATAATTCCTTTACTAAAAGCTATACCTTCAGGCTTTACTATACCGCTATTATTAAAATTAATACCAATTTCATTAAGCTGTCTTATGGTTGAATGGCGAATATCATAGTTTCGTGCTGTTAAGGCAATAACTGGAATGCCAATGTCTTGCAGTGCTCTTATAACCTTGGAGATTTCAGGCTCTACTGATTTCATCTTGATATATGCTTGTACTTCATGATAAATATCAATAGCAATTTCTTTGGAATAACCGTTGCCAATAATATCTTTGAATATACTAGAGAACCATTGATCTCCTCCTACTTCAAGCATAGATTCCATCACGGTATTATCTAGATCAAGCACCACCCACGTATCAAAGCTAATTGATTTTAATGCTTCATGTAGACTCTTAATTTCTTTTGGCATTTATTTATCTCCAATTTTATATCTTTAGGGCGGGCGATATTAACAAATTTTATCTAATTATTCCCCCTTTATTATCTAATTGAACAGGGCGGGAGCATCAAAGTTTAAAAACATCACACCGCTATGTAGGGTGGCGCAAAGGAGTGCAACGACGTGCCCACCAGTCGAGCTTATCTTGTCATTATGGTGGGCACGCAGCAGATTGCACCACCCTACGCGTGCTATTCTTAAACTTTGATGCTCTCTTGTCCTGGAAGTAAAATATTAAAGGGCGATTTTATTGTAAAGATAAAGTATTTATTACTCTTCTAGGTTGTCAAAGAGATCCTGTTGGGCAATCATTAGTGGCAAATTTTGGGGGGCTTTTATACGCAATTGCTTGTTTACGTTCATGCGGCCAAATACTACTGTAATATCCGAGGTTGCCACATTAAATTCTTTAGCAAGAAAGCGCACCATATGATCAGTGGCTTTCCCCGCACGAGGTTCCGCGGTTACGCTAATTTTAAGTTGATTTCCTTTTACTTTACCAATGGCATCGCGCTTAGCACTTGGGGTGCCGAGGACATTGAGCACGAGTACATCACCATCCCAAGCAAAGAAGGAGCTCATTTTTATAGCTTTTTTAGATGACATATGAATTATTCACTTAAGACTATAACATTATTTAAAATTCTGTTATTAACCCAACAATGCTATCATATCGATAATAGCAAGAGTAGCCTTGATGCAGCGCAGCGTAATCAAGGTTTTAAGTTCTGTATTGAACATTGTAACATCGAAAACCTTGATTACGCTGCGCTGCATCAAGGCTACATTTGTATATATAAAAATAGAATTTTGAAATTGATTGGATATATTATGAAGCAAAAAATTGAATTACTCTTAAAAGAAGCGCTGGCTAAACTCGCAATAGAAGATCAATTGAGTTTTCCCGAGATGTTCGTGGTTAACTTAGAGCGACCTCGAGATCCAAGTCATGGTGATTTTTCATCTAATTTAGCTATGGTTTTAGCTAAATTAGTAGGCATGTCGCCAAGAGTATTAGCAGAACGCTTGATAGCCTGTATTCAATCAAATGCTGATATAGAATCTATTAATATTGCGGGGCCTGGTTTTATTAATTTCACATTAAGCAATAGCTGTTTACAGACACAACTTAAGACGATTTGGAAATCCTCTTCTTGTGGCGTGATGCCAATTGAAAATACACATACTGTCGTGGTTGATTATTCTTCCCCTAATTTAGCAAAAGAAATGCATGTTGGACATTTGCGTTCAACTATCATTGGTGATGCGATTGTCCGAGTTCTTGAGCTAAAAGGATATAAAGTTATTCGTCAAAATCACGTAGGTGATTGGGGTACTCAATTTGGGATGTTACTTGCTCACTTAGAAGATGAAGAAAATAACCATCATGGCGACGTTCTGCTAAACGATCTCGAAAGTTTTTATAAGGCCTCCAAACTACGTTTTGATTCAGAGCCAAATTTTGCAGATAGGGCAAGGCAAAAAGTAGTACTTTTACAATCAGGAGATAAACATTGTCTTTCTCTTTGGACCAAATTCATTAAATTATCTTTGGCGCATTGCCAGGAAATTTATGATCGCCTAGGTGTTTCCTTGCACACTAAAGATGTTAAAGCCGAAAGTTCATATAATGATTTCTTGCCAACCGTGGTGGATTTGTTACGTAGCCAAGAATTATTAGAAGAATGTGAAGGAGCTCAATGTGTATTTCTTGATGAATTTAAAGGCAAAGATAATGAGCCACTTCCTATTATTGTGCAGAAAAAAGATGGTGGATTTTTATATGCAAGCTCCGATCTTGCCGCAATTCATTACCGACAAAAAAAATTAAATGCAGATCGAGTTTTATATGTAGTTGATGCAAGGCAATCATTACATTTTCAGCAAATATTTGCCTTGGCTTATAAAGCAGGCTTTGTAAATCCTAAAATGCAATTAGAACATGTTAGTTTTGGCATGGTTTTAGATAAATCAGGTAAACCATTTAAAAGTAGAGATGGCGGTGTAACTAAATTGGTAGATTTACTTGATGAAGCTCTGCGACGTGCAAAAGTATTAATTGAATCTAAACAAACGATTAAATATCCTCCTGAAGAAATAGATGAAATGGCCAAAGTATTAGGGATTTCAGCAATAAAATATGTTGATTTATCTAAAAATAGAATCAGTGATTATATGTTTGATTGGGATAGCATGTTAAGTTTTGAAGGAAATACTGCGCCTTATCTTTTATATGCTTATACACGGGTAAATAGTTTATTTCAAAAAGCAGGAATTTCTCTAGATTCACTTGATAAACCATTAATTTTTGAGAGCCCAAGTGAGATTTTATTAGCGAAGCAGATTATATTATTTCCTGAAGTGATTGATATGGTAACTCAAAAGGCTGCTCCTCATCTGCTTTGTACTTATCTTTATGAATTAGCAGGAATATTTTCATCATTTTATGAGGCATGCCCTATTTTGAATCAAGAAGATGAAGCATTGAAATTTAGTCGCCTTAAACTTGCGAGCTTAACTTCACGTGTTTTAGAGTTAGGATTGTCTCTGCTTGGAATTAAAACGCTAAAACGCATGTAAAAACACGAATTTTGCTATGTGGTTGTAGGTTGGGCCAAGGCCCAACCTACAATATAAATTTCTACTAGATATTTAGTTAATCCAGATTATGTGGTTAATTTAATCCCATCTCCACAAAGGTTTTAAGCTTTGTTGTTGTTCATGATAATTTTCTAGCATATCTTTTACACTATTAAGCTTAAGAGCTTTATTTCTCTGCCATACGGCTCCTGATAGACCACGTTTTATTCGCTCACCTAATATTTCATCCAGATAATAATGAATTTCTTCCTGTGATAAACCCAAATAAGATAAGCCAAGTTTGGCGATAGGTATCATATCGTTTAAGATTAAACTCTGCATTTCAACCATTTTATTATTTGTCCACGTTATAGATCCTTGTAAACCTAATTTTGCAGCATGGTAAAAATTATCTCGAATAGTTAAAAATGGTAAATTTTCAAGCTCGCAACCATGGCGTTCCCAATAAGCTAACATACCTACATAAAATCCTAGTTGTGCCGCAATATCCGCAGGTGTTGTGCCTGCACTTTGTACGCGATGCTCAAGGCGTATATGAAAATTATCTGAATCTGTTTTGCCAATTACAGGGCGATTCCAGCGCCAGATCGTGCCATTATGAAGTTTTAAGTGATGAAAATCGCGGTGATTTTCTGACTCTATTAATGGAAGTAATGGGCTAAATCTAAGATTGTCAGAAAATATTTCTATAATAGATTTTTTAATAAAATCTTCGCCGAAAAGTACTCTATCTTCCATGTTTGTGTGGCTAAATGGTGGCAATTGCTGTGATACGGTTTGCTGAAATAAAGGAACTCTTGTTTCATGCCAGAGTGATTTACTATTAAAATATCTAGCATTAGCAGCTAGGGCCACCATTGGAGCTGCTAAAATTTGCGCTCGATTATATGTTTTAACTAATTGGCTATGAGGTACTTTTAGGTGAAATTGCGTAGAGGTTGTTAATGCTTCTAGGCAAATATCGTTGGCAATAAAATCTACGGTTTCATCTCCCTTAATTTTGATTGTCCATGGTTGATTTTTGCGTAGTTGCATTAAAGAGTCGTTGAGCAAATGATAACGTGGTCCATTGACAAATAGTTCGCGATTAAAATGTTTAGGATCCATATGGGGCATCATGCCGATAGTGATTATTTTAGTATTATTTTGTATTGCCCATTCATTACATTTGCAAAATAAATCAGTTAGATTTTTATCAAATAATTCAAGGAAATTGGCTTTAACTGGCAGATGCTTTAAATTTATTTCAAAAATTTCCTTTGAGACTTCTTCTGATAATTCACTACATTGAAGCTCAGATAACATCTTTGGTGCAATCGCTTGGGGTTGTAAATCTTTATCTAAAAACCAGCCTTCAAGCTCAAGGCCTACTTGCCATTGTGGATCTTCACAAAATAAATTCTGATTCTCCATTTCAAGCAAATTATCTGTTTCTAATTTAATATATTCTTTGAATAATTTAGGATTAGTTGCAAATTGATTTTGTTGATTGTCTTGGCTCATTAATTTTAGTTCCTAAATTAATTTACAGCTAACGTAGCCTGGTTGCTTGCAACCAGGATCCTATCAAATGCTTGGAAATCCTGGTTGCGAGCAACCAGGCTACCCTTAATCTACAGTTGCGAAAGATCCTCTTATACGCAGAAGTTGGCGCGTAAAATTGGATTTATTTTTAATTTTAAGGCGCCCATGTAGCCAAAACAAATTGTTTAAAATTACTAATTGCCCGATAGGAAACGGGTAGATCAATCGATGAGGTGAGTTCTCAAG
>CAMDMN010000029.1 GCA_945901965.1 Legionella genomosp. 1
CTGATTTTAATAATATTTCATTAGTTACTAACGGAGTTAGTTCTTCGCAATATTCAAATATAAATATTCTTTCACAACGAACTGACAATATAAAAACCATGTTAGACCTATCTCTTGGGTATAAATGGCAACTAGATAGTAATTTTATTAAAGCATTGGGTTTGGGATTAAGATATGAGTATGTTTTTTTAGATAGTATTAAAGGAGATGTTATAGATAATAAGTTAGATTTAACAAACAATTATGTATATAATTGGCGTCTTAAGTCTTCTATTCTATCTTTTTTTTCTAAAGTTAATATATTTAAATATGAACATTTGATGCCTTATATAAATGCGGGCATTGGTGCATCATTTAACTATGCATCTGGTTATGAAATTAAATCATTAGGCTTGACGGCACCAGGAGTAAAAGCAATAGTTTTGCTTGCACCTATATCTGATCAAGGTTTATCTCCTCATTCACAAACACAATTTTCCTATAATGTAGGGACAGGATTAGATGTTTTGCTATCTGGTAATTTTACTATGACACTTGGATATGAATATATTTATCTAGGTAATTTCAGATCAGGAAAGGGTGAATCAACGTTGTCAGAAACTTATCTTAATACAGATAAAGCAACAGCGAATACCTTCTTAGTTGGAATTACTTATCTTTTTGATGGATCCTAAGCTAGCTTAATTTTATTTTCACGCAATCTGCTTTCAATAGCGTAATTTAATTCGCTTTGAATATGCGCTTTATTGTTAACGTCTTTAATTAAGCATATAAGTCTAAAAACCAGGGCTTTATTGGCAAAAGCGTGAAATAAAACCGCAGGTTTATTGCGTCCGGTTTTTATAACTTCATCATTATCATTTGCAATATTTAAAAGTAGGTCTTTAATTAGGCTAGTATTAGTATTAAAAGCAACAGATATCTCACAGGTGATGCGAAAATATTTATTGCTCAACATGTAATTTGTAACCTTTCTGGTTATTAAATCACCGTTGGGGATAATAATATCTTCATTTTCAGGCGTCATAATTTGCGTTGAGCGGACGCTAATCTTTTTCACAAAACCTTCAACGCCATCAATATTTATTCGATCGCCTGGGCGAATTGGTTTTTCTATAAGTAAGATTAATCCTGAGACAAAATTATTTACAATTGATTGTAAGCCAAGACCAATACCTACAGACAAAGCGCCGGCAATAATAGCAAGACTTGTAAAATCAAAGCCCGCAACTATTAATCCAGTAATAAGGGCTAGACTAAAACCGATATAAGTTAAAATTGAGGCCACGGCAACTTGAGTTTCCTCTTCATTCTCAAATTGTCGTCGTCTGCTAATCGCTGTGGATATAGCGCGAAATAATAAATAAAGTAGACAAAAAATTACAAGACCTGAAGAGATCCGCATGGGATAAATCGTAGTGTTTACAATATGAACACCATTTAAAAGCTTATCATAAATATTTTCAATAAAATTACTAGCAAAGTTTAAGCTTTCGCCAATTAGATAAATAGAAATAGTAATAATAATTATTTGCACAATAGTTTTTAAAATTAAAAATTCAGTGAAAATTTGATTATCTTTATAGCCGAAATATTTAATAATTTTATCTTTTGTTGCTTGTCGTTGGTTAAGGTTAAGATAAGCCTTTTGTATTCCCTGGCAGCTAAGAATTGCAACAAAAATAATAGCAAACGTGATGAAACCTGAGTTGGTGAGGCGTTGTGCTAAAATATGGTAACCAAGAATATTAATAATGGCAGCCGTTATGATAAGAGTCATAGAAAGATTAATAATAAATTTGTAATGATTTTTTATAAAAGAAAATCTACGATGTTTTTGACAGAAAAAGCGGATAAAATAAGCCCCGGTTATTAGCGTAATTAAAATATAGATAGTTTGTGCTAGTTGCCAAATTGAATTATTAGTAGCAAGTAAATTAGAAGACATTTTGCCTATGATGGCTATTGTATAAAGACTTAGTACAGTTATAGTAAAAGAGATAAAAAAACGTTCGTTAAGATAATACCAATACAATATAGCTTTAGTTTTCTTAAATTTAAATAATAGAACAATAAAAGAGAGAGATAATAGGTAGATAAGTATAATTTTAGATAGCATAAGTCCAAGATCATTATTTGGTAAATTTTGTGAAAAAAATGATAAATACGCACATAGAGTAAATGAAATAAATAATGCAGAGACCAGTATGATATTAGATGGTCGTAGTTCTTTAAATCGTAAATAGTGGCGGACAAATTGGTTTTTGCGGATTTTTAAGAGTATTAAAATTGCAAGGCTTAATGATACACCTATAGATATTATCCAAAATGAAAGTGGAGGTAATTTCTGCGAAAAATCAGTTGTTAATTGTTTGAAAATAGGATTCTTGCTAGGTGGTGCGTCAATATTTTCTGTTATTAAGCTCCATAATGGTAGACCGCGTGATAGTGTTTCTTCTTGTTTTAAATCAATCATTGTTTTTTTATAGGCATCAATTGCTTCCTTGGCCCTTATTGAAAACAATCTACATTGTGCCTGATCGTTATTTAATTCTTTTTGTTGGCTATTTAGATAGACAAGATCAGCCCCTTCGTTTTTATCATTATTCCCTGACGAATCTTGTTTAATAAGCGTTTCAGTGTTAACTATTTTTTTTTCTAAGTCTTCAACACATATATCAGCATCAATTATTAATTCATTTAAAATTGCAACAGCCGCCCCTAAATTATGAATATTTAAATTTTGTGTAGATAGTTGCAAATTAATTTTATCAAATTGACGATTTGCATTTTTTATATCGAATGGCGTGTTGCTAGCATTGGGCAAGGAGTTAGCTGCACTTATATTAGAAATAAGAAAAATTATAAAAAATATTGTCAAAAAACGCATAATTTCCCTGTTGATTAAGCAATAAAATACTAATGTACCTTCTTTGTAAGACCAAAACAAATGGTTATATCCCTTTATCTACCAATTGGTGGTATTGTTATTTATTAACTATTATTATTAATAATAATAAAGGTAAAGGTGATTTTATGAAAAAAGATATTCTCTTCAATGAAAATAAAAGAATAGTCGCTATGGTTGGTCTAGGCTATGTTGGCTTAAGTTTAGCAAATCTTTTTGCTAAAGTAGAAGATGAATCTTTAGTTATATGTTTTGATATATCTAAAAAAAGGGTAAATGAATTAAATAATTTAAATGATCATAATAAGATTTTAAATAAAGCTGATTTAAAAAATCCTAAATTATTTTTTACTCATAATGCAGATGATCTTAAAAAAGCTGATTTCTTTATTATTTCAGTACCCACTTCAATAACTGAAGATAACTTGCCAGATTTAAAAGATTTAGAGAGCGCCTCCTTATTGGTAGGTAAACAACTTAAAAAGGGCGATATCGTTGTTTATGAGTCAACTGTTTACCCAGGTGTTACTGAGGATTTTTGTATTCCAATATTGGAAAAAGCCTCAAATCTTAAATCTAATCGTGATTTTTTTGTCGGTTATTCGCCTGAGCGAGTAAACGTTGGTGATGATGCGCATACTATAGCAAACACAAAAAAAATCGTATCAGCGCAAAACGGTGATTCTTTGGAAGTTATTAAACGCATATATGGGTCGATATTAGATGTGGATCTTTATCCTGTTACATCTATCAAAGTTGCAGAAGCGGCAAAACTTTTAGAAAACGTTCAGCGAGATCTTAATATTTCATTAATGAATGAATTTTCCATTGTATTACATAAATTAGGATTAGATTCTAGAGAGATTATATCTGCCGCGAGCTCTAAATGGAATTTTGTTCCATTTGCTCCAGGACTAGTTGGTGGACATTGCATTGGTGTAGATCCTTATTATTTTACCTATCTAAGCCAACACCTCAATATTGATGAATGTTTGATAAGTAGTGCGCGAAAAATTAACAATTATATGAGCAAATATATAGTCGAACAATTAGTTTATACGTTAATACACCGTGATATTCCTATTAAGGGCGCTAAAGTTGCGGTGATGGGATTTGCTTTTAAAGAAGATAGTACAGATTTACGCAATACCCAATCATTTAATATTATCAAAGAGTTAGAAAAATATGGAATAAATGTAAGTGTATGTGATCCTGTTGTAGATAAAATAGCAGTTAAAGAGTTTTATAATATCGAGTTAGTTGATGAATCAAAAATTAATGATATGGATGCCATCATTTTTGCTGTAAAGCATCTTCAATTTAGATCCTTTTCGCCTGAATTTATTATGAGTAGGTTAAATAAAAATGGCGTATTGATGGATATAAAATGGATTTGGCATGCGTCTGATTTTTCTAATTATCCTATAGCTTATTGGTGCTTGTAGTTTATTGGGTATTTTAATCTTATAGATGGTCTTTACTTCAAGACCTAGACCCCCAACTTATGTGATAAATAATATCAATTTGAAAAAAAATTATCTAATATGGTATATAATTATATTAAGAAGGATAATTTGGGGGATATATCATGCTACCTAACACATCATTGGCAAATCAGTTGTTGATAGCGATGCCCTCATGTACTGATCCAAATTTTTCTAAATCAGTGATTTATGTCTGTGAACATCATGTACAAGGTACCGTAGGTCTTATTATAAATAGACCAATGCAGTATCCATTAGGTTTGGTTTTTGATCAATTACAAATTGAGCCAATAAGGGTAGAAGTTAATCGTTTACCATTGTTATATGGTGGTCCTTTGCAGCCAGAGCGTGGTTTTGTAATTCATCGCCCAATAGGTAATTGGAAATCAAGCCTTGTTTTACAAGATGGCGTGACGGTTACAACTTCAAATGATATTATTCGGGCAATGGCTAATGATGAGGGCCCTAAGGATGTTTTAGTCACTTTAGGGTATGTTGGCTGGAAGGAAAATCAATTAGATCAAGAGATTCTTGATAATCATTGGTTGGTTTGTCCTTGTAAGCCTGAGTTATTGTATGAGGTACCTTTTGAGGACCGTTGGGAGTATGCTGGGATGACGTTAGGGGTGAAAATGGATCAATTATCTTCCAGTGCCGGCCATGCTTAAGGGCGTCTATCTTGGTTTTGATTTTGGCTATAAAAGAATAGGTGTTGCTGTTGGCCAAAAGCTTACTGGTAGTGCTTCGCCTTTAACGACGTTCGCTGCAAAATTAGGCGTACCTAATTGGGTAGATATTGAAAAACTCATCGCGAAATGGTGTCCTGTCGCACTTATTGTTGGTTTGCCAACCTGTGTTGATGATAGTGAGCAGTATACTACTCATGCTGCAAGAGGTTTTGCAAGGCAATTAAGAAAGCGTTTTGCGCTCGAAGTTCATTTAGTTGATGAACGTTTATCAACCGTTGAAGCTCGCGCATATTTGTTTGAACAAGGTGGATATCGTAAAATTAAAACTTCAGAAGTTGATAGCATAGCTGCATGTGTTATTTTAGAGCAGTGGCTGCAACAAGATCTAAAAAATGAGAAAAAATGAAACATTTACTAGAAGTTAGTCAATTATCATCTAAAGATCTAACCGCTCTTTTTGAGCGCGCAGATTATTTTAAAAATAATAATGATTATCCAAGTTATAAGAAACATATAGTGGCTAATTTATTTTATGAGAATAGCACTAGGACTAGGGTTAGTTTCGAATTGGCGGCTAATAATTTGTCAATGCCTGTTGTAAATTTAGACTTACATAGCTCATCAGAATCTAAAGGCGAGACCATCAAAGATACTGTAAAAAATTTAGCTGCAATGGGGGTGAAGATTTTTGTTATTCGCCATATGCAAGATGGCTTGCCCAAAAAAATAGCGGATCTTTGTCACGATTCTATACATATCATCAATGCCGGTGATGGAATACATGCTCACCCAAGTCAGGCTTTGCTTGATTTCATGACAATTATGGAGAAACGGCCTGATGTTTCTAAGCTTAAAATTGCCATTGTAGGAAATATTTGCCATTCTCGGGTTGCTAATTCTTGGCAAGTTTTAGCAGCTAAATTAAAAGTCAAAGAATTAGTCTTAATTGCACCAGATTTATGGCAGCCTAAAACTATTCATTATGGACGTTTTACTACATCGTTACGAGAAGGCATTAAAGATGCTGATATAGTTGTCTGCCTTCGTGTGCAGCAAGAGCGCTTAAATTCATCTGAGGCTATTGATTTGGTTAATTATCATCGTGATTATGCAATTACTGCTGAAAGTTTAGGTTTTGCAAAAAAAGATGCAATGGTTATGCACCCAGGTCCTATAAATCGTGGGATAGAGATAGATAACGACGTTGCAGACGGATCGCAGTCATTAATTCTGCAACAGGTAAGCAACGGCGTATTCATGCGGATGGCTATTCTTGAAAGTTTAGTAAGCGGAATTTATTAAATATTTAGTGAGTAGTGCTACGATCTGAATGCGTAGCCTTGATGCAGCCATATCGTTCCCCACAAGTAAATTTTATCTTGGCAAGTGAGTGGAATCCGAGCCATGACCGTTAGGGAGTGGAGATCTTAAGAACCAAACTCCCTAACGGTCGTGGCTCGGATTCCTCCAGACAATGCAGTCCCATCAAGGATCATCAGACTTGTGGGGAACGATATGGATGCAGCGCAGCGAAATCAAGGTTTTTATTTGGATTAAAGCTCTGAAATCCTTGATTTCGCTGCGCTGCATCAAGGCTACGATTTGAGCACAGCTGGTTATAATTAAATAGGTGCCTGCAAAGTTTGTTTAAACGATAATGCTTGTTTTAAGTCAGGTAATTCTGTTTTATCAGCCTCTCTCATATCAGCTATAGTCCTAGCTACTTTTAATAAGCGATGAAAGCCTCGTGCTGAGAGTTTTAAGTGATTTAAAGCTTTTCGTAAAAAGTCTTCTTCATCTTTGCCTAATTTACACATATTTTCAGTATCTTTGGCGCTAAGATTGGCATTAATACATCCTTGTCGATTTAATTGGCGCAAACGAGTTGCCGCAACTTTATCTCTTAGATTTGCACTTTCCCCACCTTGATTAATATTCGGTTTTATAAGATCTTCTTCAGCAATAGCATGAACTAGTACTTGCATATCAATCCTATCAAGAAGAGGCGCTGACAGTTTTGTAAGGTAACGGTTAATTCTATCAGGTGGACAAAGGCATTGGGCTTTTGGGTTTCCCCATTGGCCGCAAGGGCATGGATTCATGGCTGCTAGTAATTGAAATCTTGCAGGAAATTCAACTTGCATAGCCGCTCTTGATATACAAATATTTCCAGATTCAAGCGGTTCACGTAAAGTTTCTAGGACATTACGATTAAATTCAGGTAATTCATCAAGGAATAAAACACCATTATGAGCAAGAGAAATTTCACCAGGTTTGGGTGGGCTCCCACCACCTACAAGCGCTATTGGTGAAGCTGTATGGTGAGGTGAGCGAAATGGGGGACGCCGCCAGTTCTTGAAATTGGATATTTGCCCACGTACGGAATTAATCGCTGCGCACTCTAATGCTTCTGTTTCAGAAAGTTCTGGTAATAAAGTGGCAAAACGTTTAGCCAACATGGTTTTCCCACTACCTGGAGGGCCGCATAATAAAATACTGTGTCCGCCAGCAGCTGCTATTTCCATCGCTCTTTTGGCATGAATTTGACCTTTAACATCGGACCAATCAAGCAAATCATAACCATCAGTTATTTCAGGGTATTTTGTTAATGGTTGCAGTGGCGTATTTTGGCAAAAGTAACTGCAAACTTCTCGTAAATTAAGAGCAGAATAAACATTTTCAGTTCCAGCAAGGGATGCTTCCTCTCTATTAGGATCTGCAATAATAAGTATTTGATCTGCACGGCGGGCTGCCAATACAACAGGTAAAATAGCTGATACTCCACGTAGATTACCATCAAGAGCTAATTCGCCGATAAATTCATGTGTTGCTAATTTTTCTGAAGGTATTTGGTTTGATGCAGCAAGAATTCCTAAAGCAATAGGTAAATCAAATCCACTACCATTTTTAGGCAGATCAGCTGGAGCTAGGTTAACAGTAATTCTACGGCAGGGAAATTCAAATTGACTATTTATAATGGCGCTACGTACTCTATCTTTACTTTCCTTAACAGCGGTTGCTGGAAGTCCGACAATGGCGAAGCTTGGTAAGCCATTAGAAAGATGCACTTCAACTGATACGGATTTTGCGTAAATGCCAATAGCACTACGAGTTTTGCTAATCGCAAGGTTCATGGTAAGACTCTTTTTGAGGTTGGATTTATATCTTACTCTGGCTTCGGTTTAGGATCTATTTATTTTTTAACCGGCAATTCTTTTATTTTTTTCTCTAAAGCATCTACTTTTTCACGAGTGCGAGCTAATACTTTTACTTGCATATCAAATTCTTCACGGGTTACTAAATTCATGTGGGTAAATGTAATCTGTAGAATATCTTTAAATTTTTGTAAAATCTCGCTTTCAACGCTTTGTAAACTACTTGGTAAAGATGAATAAAGTTTTTTAGCCAAATCTTCAAATTGTTTTGGTTCAAACATGTAGCTCTCCTGATTAATATATGAGATGAAGTCTAGCAAATGAGTTAAATTAGGGATATGTTTATTAAAATATTTTTATTTAGGTATTAAAAAATGAAAATGCTAATCGCGATTATTAAGCCATTTAAATTAGATGATGTTCATGAAGCATTGATGGAAATAGGAGTTCCAGGGATTACTATTTCTGAAACGCGTGGCTTTGGTAGACAAAAAGGCCATACTGAGCTTTATCGTGGGGCGGAATATGTTGTTGATTTTTTGCCTAAAATAAAAATTGAGCTCGCATTAGCAGATAATATGGTTGAGGTTGCGATTGATGCTATTTGTAAATCTGCTTATACTGGTAAAATTGGTGATGGCAAAATTTTTGTATATGATTTACAGCAAGTAGTACGAATAAGGACAAGTGAAGTTGGTAAAGATGCATTATAAGCAGATCACATAGCTATTTACACCAATATATATCCTTCTCAGTTACAACCATATCAAGTGGAATATCCCATGATTCAGCTTGGATAAAAGATTGGTGCTGAAACTCATAAGCTACGCCGATTAACAAATTTGCACGTGATTTTTCTAGAGTGCGATCATAATATCCAGCCCCCATACCTAAGCGGGTGCCTTTATCATCAAATGCAACTAATGGGAGAAAAATTATATCTAGATCTTTAGGATTTATCATATGCTCATGGCCTATATCAGGCTCTTCTATCCCAAAGCGATTTTTATAAAATTTTGACGATGTAGATGTTTTCAAAAAAGACAAAGTATTTTCATTATTAATCACAGGTAAATAACAAGATTTACCTTGTAACAAAGCAGATAGCATAAGGCTTTTTAAATCAACCTCTCCATTGATTGCCATGTAAAAAGCAATTTTTTTAGCATGGTGGTATTGCTCTAGCTTAGTAATTCTAGTATTAATCTCTTTAGAAGCATGTGCTATATATGTTGGTGATAAATTTTTTCGTAATTGAATATTTGTATTGCGTATTATAATTTTTATTGGATCAGTCATGTTTTTATTCGATTTTAATTTATTTATTATTGTGTAAAAATATCTTTAGTTCAAGTTTTTATAAAATTAAAAAATAGTAGTACTATGCAATTTTTAAAAAATAAGGTATATAGCATAAAAATATATAGCTAACTTGTGAGGATCGCATGAGTGAACTGTTCGAAAGCGAAGAAGAATCAGTAATAATTACTGAGGAAGGTATTGAGGATGAAGTTGTTGCTGATAGTGTAGGCGAATCTTTTCCTCTTGCTGAAGCTGAAGCTCTAGTTGAGATTGAAGCTGAAGTTGAAGTTGAAAAAATTATTCAAGATAGTCGCCATCGTCCATCATCTGATGCGCGTAGGCGCTTGGAGAATTTATTGGATGAAAAGAGGTTACGGGATGAGCTTGAAGACTTCCTTGATTATTAAGAGCTTATGCCCACAGAACTTCTAGATTTTAAAAAAAATCTAGCATTTAGTATTGATGATAGAATTTTTTTAGGCGAAGGATTGTTTGAAACCTTGCGTTTTTCGCATACGCTGCCATGTTATGCTAAATTACATTGGCAGCGTATGCAAAATGCCGCTCGCTTGCTTAAAATCCCATTTGAAATTTCTAATAAAGATTTTTATGATCACCTGATAAATTGCATTCAATTTAGTAAGTTAACTACTGGCGGGATAAAAGTAATTTTAAGTGGCGGTCGAGCATCTAGAGGGCTTAATAATCGTTCTCTTTTATCATACCTTGCAGTTGATGCATTTAGTTATTCACTTAAGAATAGGGTTATAAACTTAGCCAGTGGCGAATGGTTAAGAGACGCAAGAAACCCAATCTATAAAATTAAATCAATTAATTATTTGGAAGCAATTTTAGCAAGATCTTTTGCGTCAGCTTCAATTAGTGATGAAATCTTATTTTTTAATTTAAACAATTATGCAACGGATACAACGGTTGCTAATATCTTTATTGTTAAAGCTGATAAAATCTATACGCCACGGCTTGATAATGGTGTTTTGCCAGGGATTATTCGTGAACGTGTGCTTAGTCTTTGCATGAAATTTAAAATTAGATGCGATGAAATTAATATAGATAAAAACGCAATCATGGAATCGGATGCAATATTTACCACTAATTCCTTGCAAGGTATTAGCGAGGTAAAGTCCTTTGAAGGGAAAAATTTCCTTATTAATCATCATAAAGTTAGATTATTAAAAAAATTATTAGCTGAGGATGCAATAAATTATAAATGATATTAGTAGGTTGGGCCAAGCGATAGCGTGCCCACCATTATAGTCCGAGTGTTGTTGGTGGGCACGCTATCGCTTTGCCCACCCTACATTATTAGTTTGTGCTAGATATTTAATGAGTTCTGCTTAGATATATAATTAGCGAGAACTTAGTCTTATAACGATACAAGATATTTCTCGATTTCACTAAAGAGTAAGGAGTAAAACTTTGCTTCTTTAGCTGAAATAATACCTAACCAATTGAATTATATACATTTTATTTTTCGGCAAAAATGATCCATTGCCAAATATTATTATCATACTGCCTTGCATATGAACAATTCAGCTGCTAAATTTAACGCATGACTTCTATGGAACGGAAGTTTAATAAAAGGATTTAGATATAAATGGAATTATATGTTCAAGGATGAACATGGGATGAAAGTCCTAGAATGAAGACAGAAAAGTCCAGGGCAATAGCCCTGGCTTTACTTTTTAAGCTACAGCATATCCTGTGTGTGACAAATAATTTTGATCAGGATAATAGGCGAATACAACTGATCCACCTTTGATAGTATTAATAACTGGTTTTGCAAGTGTTTGAGCAATAGAAGGACATCCCCAGCTTCTTCCAGCGCGTCCAGCTTTCTTAATGAAATCAGGCTCTACATACCATGCACCATGAATTACAACGCGACGGCTATACGCATTATCATTAAATCCTTTTTCTAAACCATCTAAATTTAATGAAATACCCTTTGAACCCATATAAGTATCCTTCGTCACAAATGTACCAAGACTAGTTGCCTTACTTGATGTTTTGTTAGAAAAATGATTAGGTGTAGTCATACCAGAGTTTTGTCCATGAGCTACATAAGTATTATATAAAAGTTTATCTTTTTGTAAGTCAAAGATCCACATGCGTTGCTTTGACGATGGAAGAGAATAATCAATTACCGTAAGAACTTGTTTTTTAACGGCACCTTTAATAGTGGCCTTTTGATAAGCTGTAAGAGCTAATTTTAATACGTTTTTATCAAGTTGAGGTGCTGTTTGACTTAAATTAGATACTTCTTTATTTATATCAAACGTGGAGTTAGCATATAAAACGGAGCTTGATGTCATGTTGCTAGCTAATACAGCTAAAGAAATTAAAGTTAGTATAATATTCATAATGATCCATACCCTTATTTAATTCCTGAGAAATTTTACTAACTATAACACTATTAAGAGAACCAATTCAGTCATTAAAAGGTTTTAATATTTAATGGAAGAATCCTTTACATGATGCCTATTTTGTCGTTACAACATGTGGTAATTTAGTAGCAATCCTCAAGAAAATTAACGTTAAAAAGATGGTCATTATATCACCAACTATATCAAATGTAAAGTCGAGTTTTTAGTCGAGTTTTTATACAGACGAGGTTTTATACCAACGAATTGGACGCGACGCTCATATAGGAAAAAAACGACTGTTATCCAGAAAATTGAGGCTTCTCAGTTTATTTAATTTAGTCTCTATTGATTTATATGCTAAAAATCATGCAATAAAAAATTGCTCTTCTTTTTTGGCTGATGCAGCACTAAGCTATATGGTAAGTGGGAATTGTAAAAATAAATTATTCACTCATGTATTATGTTTAATTGATAATTACGATTATAATGCCATGAATTTTTAATGTAGAGATCTGTTCGTTGAAAGAAAACATGGCAACCTTAAGTGTATTACCATCTGGCATATTGCATGTTGTGTATCAGACAGACAGCCAGCATGCCTCCGCACTGATAAATCAATCTGCTATTATTCAAGGATTTTCAAGTTCAACTGAAGAAGGCCTCTTCGCGTTACTAACGACCAAAATAGAAGACAATGGCTCACTCGCTTTAAAATATTGGCGAGATTTCACTGAGTTGTACATTCAACAATTGGCGCATCAAGTCGACAATACAGATCAAAGAAGATTAGATACACCTTCAAATGAAACATTAAAGCAACGAATCTTACAAATCCCACCCATGCCAGGAAGTGAATATATAACGATTGATGTATTAAAATCGATTTGGGCATCCTTTGACGATTGGTGTCAAATAAAAGTAGCACAGCACCCTGAAGGACTAAAAGGCTTTTTAAAAGATACTATACCATCATGGCAACCTTTAGGCCGTGTATGCTTTCATTTGGCTGAAAATAAACAAGATAATGACTACCCATTCGCCTTTCTTGCAACGTATGCAACACAAAATTTGCACACTCAAGAGATGCAACATAAACCACTCAAACATGCTTTGCAAGAATATGCAGGCAATCAAAACAAAACCGCTTTATATCATTTATTAAAACCAATTCATGAAGCGGCTATTTTGTGCGAATGGGTGCGTGAAATTTTAGAAAGTCATGATATTTATCATCCTATGGCATGGACACCCTTAGAAGCTTATCAATTGCTGAAATCTATACCCCAATTAGAAACAGCCGGCCTTATGGTTAAATGCCCTAATTGGTGGAAAAAACGTTCAAAACCCAAAGTACAAGTCAGTATCGGTAATCAAAAAAGCACACTTTTATCGGCTAATTCATTATTGAATTTTAATGTGACGATTGCGATGGATGGCGAAAGCCTTACGCAAGAAGAATTAAAGGCCATTTATGAATCAAAAACCGGATTAATTTTATTACGCGGGCAATACGTAGAAGTTGATGCCGAAAAACTAAAAGAAGCGCTATTGCATTGGGAAAATGTTCAAAAAAATACGAGTGATGGCTTGTCCTTCTCAGAGGGCATGCGCTTATTAGCCGGCATGAGCGCCGATTTAACAACATCAGAGAATATAGAACATCTACAAGATTGGTCTATGGTGCAAGCGAGTGGTGCATTAGCTGAGTTACTTGAAAAAATTCGTCAACCAGAAACAATACAAAAGAAAGTGCTAGACGATGAATTAAAAGCAACATTAAGACCTTATCAAGAAACAGGCGCAAACTGGCTGTATTTTCTCACCGAACTTGGATTAGGCGCTTGTCTGGCAGATGATATGGGGCTTGGGAAAACGCTACAAGTGATTACTTTATTGCTGCGTCAAAAGAAAAAACAACTCAATCGACCTAGTCTACTG
>CAMDMN010000030.1 GCA_945901965.1 Legionella genomosp. 1
TCGGTGAGGAGCTTAAAGATTCGCCGCATGCAACTACCAAAGAAATTATTAAAATTATTGATGATAAACCATTATTAACCGGTGAGATATTAGCACTTTGTTATTGGGTGAGTAGTTATTATCAATCACCATTATCAGAAGTAATTCCATTAGCTCTTCCTAAAAAATATCGCGGCCTTGAAGATATTCCTCCGCCCGCATCTGAATTTTACAGTTTAAAAATTGATAAATTAGCAGCTTCTGCTTTATTAAATCCGCGCGCTCCTCGTCAGCGCGTACTTTTAGATTATTTTGTAGAAAATATAAATCCATTGGCAAAGAAAACTGTGTTAGACGAAGGCTTTACAAAAGCGCTACTTAATTCTTTAGAAGAGCGCGGGATCCTTTTAAAATCGATAGAGGTAGCCAAGCCAAAATTATCTTCATTTAAGCAAAAAAGCTCATTAGCTTTAAATCCAGAGCAAGCGGTAGCCGTGCAAACAATTTCGTCAGAACTTCACGCTTACCAAGCATTTTTATTGCAAGGCGTTACTGGTATTGGCAAAACTGAAGTTTTTTTACAATTTATAGAAAAAGTTTTAGCCCTTGGTCGTCAAGTATTGGTGCTAGTTCCTGAAATTGGGCTGACCCCGCAATTATTAGCGCGATTTAGCGAGCGTTTTAAAGAGCCTATGGCCGTTATTCACTCGCGATTAAATGATAGCGAGCGGCAGCTTGCTTTTTTATGGGCAAAAGAAGAATCAGTAAAATTAGTCATCGGCACAAGAGCTGCTATTTTTACACCAATGCCTGCGTTAGGCTTAATAGTAATTGATGAAGAGCACGATACATCTTTTAAGCAAATGGATGGGGTGCGTTACTCTGCACGTGACACGGCTTTAATGCGGGCGCATTTACGCCATATTCCTATTATTTTAGGCTCAGCTACTCCAAGTTTAGAAAGTTTGCATAATTGCACCTTAAATAAATATAAAATGCTTCGTTTAAGTTTTAAGGCTTTAAATAGCAAACCATTGCATTATGAGATTTTAGATATTCGTAATCAAAATCTAACTCATGGCTTAGCATCTGCATCTGTACAGGCAATTAAAGAGCATTTGGACGCTAATAATCAGGTTTTGGTATTTATTAATCGCCGCGGTTTTGCCCCGGTTTTATTGTGCCATCATTGTGGGTGGATGGCCGATTGTCGTGGTTGTGATGCTCATTTGACTATGCATAAAGCTAAAGGGATCTTAGTTTGCCATCATTGTGGACTTACGCAAAAAATTCCGACTCATTGTCAAAGTTGCAAGGGGCATGAATTATTGCCGGTAGGTGCTGGCACCCAACGTATTCATGAGTATTTAAAGGATCTATTTAAAGATACATCTATTTTACGAATCGATAGGGATGAGATTAGGAAAAAAGATGCTCTTGATGCAAGTTTAGCGTTAATTAACGATGGTAATGCGCAATTAATAGTTGGTACACAAATGCTTGCTAAGGGGCATCATTTTCCAAAATTAACTTTAGTTGTTGTTTTAGATACTGATAATGGTTTTTACAATCAAGATTTTAGGGCGTTAGAGAAGTTAGGGCAATTATTAACTCAAGTTTCAGGGCGAGCTGGACGCGCTGAATTTCAAGGCCAGGTAATTATCCAAACACATGTGCCAAATCACCCCTTGCTTAATTTACTTATTCAGCAAGGATACGATGCTTTTGCAGAATCATTGCTTGCCACAAGAAAGGAGGCAGAGTTGCCGCCATATCATTACATTTCAATGATTCGCGCTGAAGGTAAAGCCATTCCACCACTACTTAACTTCTTAAATATATTGAAAGCACAATTTCATCAATACGAGATAAAAGTCTTAGGCCCTGCTCCGGCCCCACTTTCACGTAAATCAGGCCTGCATCGGATGCAATTACTCATAAAATCGCCTTCACGCAAAAAATTAAATTTAGTTTTAGCTAAAGTACGAGAAGGGTTGGTTTCGTCAAATGAAGGAAAGGGCATTCGCTGGAATGTGGATGTTGATCCTATGGATTTGTCATGATGATTAAGTGGTTATAATTCATTAAATTACGTTTGCAAATAATTTATATGATAAATTTATTTCATGTAAAAGCGCTTCGGTTGTGCATTAATTTGACAGGGGGTTCGTGTTGAACTATTATAAAAATATGTAATATTTATCCGTTTCATTTTTTATGTAAGTTGTTATCTATCTATCTATCTATCTATCTATCTATCTATCTATCTATCTATCTATCTATCTATCACCAATAGATAGTATTAAAGGAGAATGTGATGAGAAAATCAGGCCATGAAGATATGAATAATATAAAAAATGAGATCAGTAAATTTGCGATGGTTTTGAAAGAAAAAGCGTGGGGAAGTTATGGAAGTGAGCGTAAATTATTAGAAGGAGTAGCTGATCATTTGGAGGCTTTAATTGACTGTCAATATATTGCTTCTGATGATCTTGAATCTACTATACGACCTATAGAAAGACGACCTATAGAAAATGCTAATCAGTTTGGCATCGTTGAAATGAGTATATATTTTATACTTGAAAAGTTTCCTGATAGTCTTTCTTATCTAAAGAAAGAAATTTTGTCTAAAGTTAGTAAAGCTATACTTTATGAGAGGCAGTTATATGAGTTGGATTCATCTAAAAAGGTCAAGGCTGAAGAGGCGTTAGGGCGATTTATGAAAAATTCTGGAAAAATAGATGCCCTTCTACAAGAATTAGAAGAATTAAAAAAATGTGTGATAAATGATGATCAGGAACAAAAGGCGAAATTAGATGGACTTTATGGAAGAACAGATATTTCTGCAGAGGAAAGAAATAAACGGATACTAAAAGCAACTTATTTGCAAGGAGATAATACGGGACAATTTGATATATTATCTCGTTATATTTATTTTCTAGCCTCCGTAGCTGAAAAATTCCACTCCCTTGCCCTTAGTCCTGATAATTCTTCTCTAAGAGAAGAAGTTATAGAAAAAATATTGAAAATACAACAAAAAGAGTACGATATTATTGGATTTTTAAATCAAGTTAAAGCAAGTAGATATAATACATCTTCAGCGGCGTTGTTAAGTTATATCACCAAAGTCAACGAATTAAGTTGTGATATTTTCAATCTGCATGAAGTTAAAAATACATATCTAAAAAAAGGTCTGAAGGATGAACATGTTAATGCGGTAAAACATAGGTTTTTATCAGGTAACGGAAGGTTTGCAAGGGATGAAGAAGGTAACAAGTTAAAAAATGAAATTCTTGAGGGGTTTAAAGAAAAAATAGAGGATGTATCATCTCTAGATGACTTAAAGATATTAAAACAAAATATAAAAAAAGACCCTTTGTTCACTATTTTAAGTACACCACAAGACCGTTTTACTGCAGTTTGTAAGGATTTAGCAAAATTCTTTAATATTAATTATAGAACTTCTTCTGAAGTAGCACTGGATTATATGTTTGCTCAACAGGAAAATTATCTCAAAAAAAGCGCGGGCCATTCCCCTTCGTGAAAATGGAGCATATGCCCGCATATGTGGTATTGATTGTCCACGGGGCCCATGATATCTATGGATCCTACAGACAAACCCGTTATCATCCCTTTGGTTTATTGGTGAAATATGCGGCAAATTAGACTGAGGAAGTCGCTTCTGGCAAATGCTTACTCATTTACTGGGACTGATAATATGCCACAATCACCTATTATTTTTCCACTTTTTGGTTGTGAAGAATTAGCCGATATTATTTTAAAAAAATCTGGTTTTCTTGCGGGGAAAATCACGGCACATCAATTCCCTGACGAAGAATCTTTAATAAAATTAGAGACAGATGTTAATGATCGCACAGTAATTTTTTTAGCAAATCTTAATCAACCTAATGCCAAAATACTCCCTCTTTTATTTGCAGCAGAAACTGCAAGAGAACTAGGTGCTAGTAAAGTAGTATTAATAGCGCCATACCTGCCTTACATGCGCCAGGATAAGATATTTGAAGCAGGTGAGGGGATAACGTCAAAATACTTTGCGAAGCTTCTATCAGGTTATTTTGATGGTTTAATAACAATTGATCCTCATCTTCATCGTTGGCACGACTTAAATGAGATTTATACAATCCCTGCTTTTGTTTTGCATGCAACAGATTATATTGTAAATTGGATTAAACTAAATGTTAAAAGCCCTATTTTAATAGGACCTGATGCTGAAAGTTTGCAGTGGGTTCAAGATATTGCAGAAAAGGGTGATTTTCCTTATTTGATTTTAGAAAAATTAAGGCATGGAGATTCTGATGTGGAAATTTCTTTGCCAAATATTAAGCGCTATCTTGATTTAACTCCAATATTAATTGACGATATTATCTCAACTGGCATGACTTTAATCATGACGATTAAGCAGTTACAAGCCCTTAAATTACGCCCGCCAATTTGTATCGGTGTCCACGGCGTTTTCGCAAATGATGCATATGATAAACTTCTAGCTACAGGAGTTGATAAAATTATTACCTGCAACACTATCCCTCACATCTCTAATGGCATTGATATTAGTGATGCCTTAATTGGCTCATCTGCTTTTAAGAAACCTACGTTTTAGAAAACATGAACTATACTTATATTACGGCATAAATTACATTCGGTTCATTAATGAAAGCTTGGATTGAAAATGACGCCAACTTATTAGCGCTTTATAAAGGCATTGAAGATGAGCTTTGCACGCATAAGGCGACACTTCCTACGATAGGTGAGCTTTCTCGCGCTAAAAAATTAGATGAAAAAACTGCCATTGAAAAAATACAGCATCTTTGGCGGGGATATAAAGTTAAAGAATCTTTTGTTAGCGATCAATATGGTTCATATATATCTATGATTGATAAAGATGATGAGCAGCGGCTTTTATCATTATTAATGTTTGGCCGACATGAGGCTGAATTTAGGGCAGATAGTAAGGATAGAATGGTAAATCCGTTCATTCATAGTCAGCCTTATTATCATCGCGCAGATGATTTATCTGGAACATTATTAAATGAACTTAAGCTTATTTTTGACTTAGAAAAATTAGAAGAACATGAAAGCGTTATTCCTGTAACTAATATCTCTTTAGTTTCATTAGAAAAATATCTACAGAGTATTAATGCTTGTGGATATCGCATTATTCCTAAAAAAGATTTATCTATCTCTTTGCTGGTAATTGATGCTCAAAAAATTTCACCCAACGATCTAACTTGGCGTATTAAAAGTTCTGGGTTTACAGCATCACCATGGGAAATTTCACAAAATATTACAAAAGAATTCGGTGCATTAGGTCTTGATAAAACAGCGGCAGATAAGATTGCTCTTAAAAAAAATGATGATAAATACATAAAGCGTAAGTTGGCTAACTTACCAAAAACTAAAGAGGCGCTAATAAAATCTGATATTTTTGCTAAATTACAGCGAATCGCTGCTAATAAGGATAAGCCCACATCACAGTTAGCCGCATCTATAATTAAATTAATCGAAAATAATGATAACTTATCAGAGAACGCCATTAAGCGAATTGCATTAATAATTGATATGGCTAATACTTTTTATGTATCTAATTATCAACGCTTTGCTATTTGTGTATATGCAATAGTTCATGAAATTAGTTTAGCTCTTGCAACAGAAACTGACAAAGCATCGTTCGCTAGATTTTTATCATCGTCTAAGAAAACATTTATGGATGCTTTAGCCCTTAAAGAAGAAGATCTCGCGAAGGTTGATTTTATTGCATCTCCAGCACTTTCAGGAACTAACGCCTTTATGATTGCAAAACGTATTGCGGCAACTATGCATACGGCATCTAAACCCCCAACTATTGAAATGCTAAAACCCGTCTATTATGAACTTAATACCATGGAGTTAGCTAAACCTCAGTTTTTAACTAGCCCAGATATATATGTCTTTTCAACAGGTCCTATTGTTAATCCGGAGGGGCTTACGCCAGGGGTTGATATTAATAAATTTATTAAAGATAAAATTATTAAATCTAAAAGAACAAAGCCCGTAACAATAATAATTGATATGACCACAACAAATTATGAAAATTTACATCTTGATAAAGACGCGAAACAATTGATTCGTGATGGCAAGTTATCAATTGTTGCTTTTGAAAGTCATCAGAAATTTGGTTTATTGCATACTGATCAAGCGCAATGTGGCAGAGTTATTAGTCTTTGTGGTAAAGGTCTTCATGAAGATGTGGCCTTGCAGCAAATACAACAAGATGCAGAAAAAGATTTTGATGAACATTTGGATATGCGAATAGGTGCTAATATTAGCTCTAATTGCGCTGATATATTAGATAATATTAAACGCCAACATTTTAGTAACGGAGCTATATTTAGAAATATTTTAAACATAGCTAATCTTATTTCAAACCATATAGTTAGCCATAAATACATGTTAGAGAAGTTAAATGAACTTTATTTTATTGTGCCAAAATCGTGGGGCGTCGCTACTTTTGTTACACCAAGAAATAGCTTTGGCCATTATTCAACCACGCTATCGGTGGTAGTCGAACTAGCTCGGCTTTGTCCTAATGCTTCAGATCGAATAGATTCATTGATTCTTTCTTCGCGAATTTATTTGGGGTTATCCTATGGCCAAGCTGTTCATTTTAATGACTTAAAAGACTTATCTTTGCCAGAACAAATTATAGCTATTGCTGTGGTAGCTAACCGTATAAATCTAAAATTAGATAGCGAATCATTTAGTCTTAAAGATAAAGTAGAGCATTTTTATAGCTTATCAGTTGCGTTTGAAGCTTGCAACTCTCTAAAAGGACGAGCTCAATATGAGGAAATAGCGCAATATTTGCATAGGTTAAAAGAAAAGATTAGAGAAAAGATTAGATCTGAAGCAGATAATTTAGAGGTAAATCCTAACTTTTTTAAAGCGTTAATAGCTGCTAAAAATGCGAAGGTGGATTTAACAGACAAAATATTTGATGGTTTTAAAATTAGCCCACAACTTTGTAATTTTATGATATTTGCGCCTAAGTTTATTGAATTAAATAACGAATTGATTACGGATTTGATTGAGCATCCTGATACTTTATCTAACATCATAAAAAACAAGAGTTTTTTTGATGCCAATAAAGCATTATTTAAAAAACTGCAAAGCTTATCTATAAATTTTGATGCCAAATCATTATTAATTTTGGTAGCGGATAAAATAAACTTGGGTGTTTTAAACGGATTAATTGCCAAAGGTTTTCCGTTTAATTCTGAAAATATTAAAATGCTTGGGGATAAAGAATTTGTGGCTTTTATTAAAGCCAATACAAATCTATCTTTAGAGTCGCTGATTTTAATATCAGAAATTTATAAGGCTCAAATAGAGCTTAATGAGGAAACAAAAAAGCTTATTAAAGATAATCCTAAATTTTGTCAATTAATGTTAATGATTACTAATGCATCTAATGAAATATTGGCGAATTTAATGAAAAATGATGGCGGAAATAAATATAAAGAAGCCTTAAAATATTCGCCTAAATATGTGCAAGATTGTCATTTGGCAATTAAAGAATTTTGTGCAGATGAAAAATCTACCAAGGAAACACGAGATAAATTATTAGCCGAGATTTCATCAGCAAATGATAATTATTGTGAGAAAGTTTTATCAAAACACAGGGAACGGTTGACTCCTATTGTTGAAAAAATTTTAAAAGGGTTATTGATTGCTTTAAGTATTACTCTAATACTCCCTTTAGTACCGTGTTTTATTGGGGATCTTTTGAAACATAATTTTTTTAAGACGACATCACATAAAAAATTAGACGCTCTTAAGACTAAACTTGAAGAAGATATTCCCACAATAAAAGACTCACCTAAAGGGAAGGTTTGACCAATGCACGCCTACGTCATCCCGAGAGCAACGAGGGATCTTCTGAATGTGGCACGGTACCAATTTCGTAGATCCCTCGTTGCTCTCGGGATGACGTTTAAATAGTCCGTGTAGCCTTGATGCAGCGCAGCGTAATCAAGGTTTTCACTCTGCATCAAGGCTACACGGGCTTAATGTCAGTGGTGCTACGGCCAGGAGATCCCTCGTTTCACTCGGGATGACGTCCATACTCGGGATGACGTCCTAAATAGCAATCGGTGCTTTAATTGATGCGTGAGATTGATAATTAATAAATTCAAAATCATCAAAACTATAATCAAATAATGATGCAGGTTTTTGCTTTATTAGCAGTTTAGGCGGTGGCAATGGTTCCCGCTCTAATTGAGTTTTTGCTTGTTCTAAATGGTTTTGATATAAATGGCAATCGCCCCCCGTCCAAATAAATTCACCTACTTCAAGATTACATTGCGCGGCCACCATATGTGTAAGCAGTGCGTAAGAGGCAATATTAAAAGGAACTCCTAAGAAAACATCGGCTGAGCGTTGGTATAATTGGCAAGATAGGCGATTTGAAGCTACATAAAATTGAAATAAAGCATGGCATGGTGCTAATGCCATTTTATCAAGCTCACCTACATTCCACGCTGAGACTATTAATCTTCGCGAGTCAGGGTTTTCTTTAATGTGTTGAATTATTTCGGATAATTGATCAATATAACGCCCATCAGCGGTAGGCCAGCTGCGCCATTGTTTGCCATAAACGGGACCAAGGTTGCCATTCTCATCAGCCCATTCATCCCAAATACTAACGCCATTATTATTTAAATAGGCAATATTGGTATCGCCATTTAGAAACCATAATAATTCGTGCACAATCGATTTCATATGTAATTTTTTGGTAGTAACTAAAGGAAATCCATCGGCTAGATTAAAGCGCATTTGATAGCCAAAAACAGATAGCGTTCCGGTGCCGGTGCGATCAGATTTAGTTTCGCCATTTTGCAAAATATGTTGCAGAAGTTTAAGGTATGTTTTCATTTCTTTTAGTCCACCATAATATTAAGCCCACAATGAGCATCGGAATGGAAAGTAATTGTCCCATAGTTAACCAATTAAACGCAATAAAGCCAATTTGTAAATCAGGTTCACGAAAGCACTCAACTATTATACGACAAATAGCATAGCCTATTAAAAATACCGCAGTAACAGAACCTCTAGGCCGTGGTTTATTCGCATACCACCATACAAGGATAAATAAACCAATACCTTCAAGGCCAAGCTCATATAATTGTGATGGATGCCGCGGATTCATATCAGCCGTAGGGAAAATCATCCCCCAAGGCATGTCAGTTACTCTTCCCCAAAGTTCTCCATTTATAAAATTGCCAGCACGGCCTGCGAGAAGACCAAGAGGAACTAAGGGAATGCAAAAATCTGCTACTTGCCAAAATGGTCGTTTGAATTTTTTAGCGAAAAAAATAAGTGCAATAAATACGCCTAAAAGCCCGCCATGAAAAGACATTCCTCCTTCCCATATTTTGAATATATTAATCGGGTTATTTAACAATTGTTCAAAGTTATAAAAAAACATATAACCTAAGCGGCCGCCAATAATAGTTCCAAGAGCTATAAAGAAGATTAAATCACTTATTTCTTCTTTGCTCCAATTTAAACGGTAACGCTTAACGCGAAAATTTGCTAAAACCCAGGCGGATGCAAAACCAAATAAATACATTAAACCATACCAGTGCACCTTGAGCGGTCCTAAAGAAAATGCAATAGGATCTATTTGTGGAAATGTTAACATAATTGCCTCATGATTTTCCTGATCTTATTAAACTTCCCAAACCTTCATCCTCAAGTGCCTTTTGTAAATACATGCGTATTTGTGCAGGATGTTCAAGCTCAAGTACATGACTTAAAATTTTACGGGCAGTTGCTATAGAAGTACTGCGTATTATCCATTTTACCCGCGGTAAACTAGATGAGCTCATACTAAGTGTATCAAACCCCATGGCAAGTAATAAAATTACGGCAAGTGGATCGCTTGCCATTTCCCCGCAAATACTTACCTCAACCCCCGCAGAATGACCGCCTTCAACAATTTTAAGCAAAGTACGAAGCATGGCAGGATGTAGAGAGTCATAAAGACCTGCTACCCGCGCATTATTTCTATCAACCGCTAATAGATATTGAGTTAAATCATTAGAGCCTACAGATAGGAAATCAACACGCTTGGCTAATTCTCGCGCCATGTAGGCTGCTGCCGGGACTTCAATCATTACGCCTAATTTTGGCTTTATAATTTTACATCCTTCTTCTATCAATTCTTTATAGGCCTTGTCAATTAAATATGCAGCTTCATCAACTTCACTTAAAGATGTAATCATCGGCAGCATGATGCGAAGATTATTTAAGTCTTCATTAGCGCGCATCATGGCACGAACTTGTAATAAGAATACGTCTGGATGATCAAGCGTTACTCTAATACCACGCCAGCCAAGGTATGGATTATCTTCTTTAACTGGAAAATATGGTAAAACCTTATCACCACCAATGTCTAAGGTGCGCATCGTTACTAAATGCGGTGAAAACGCCTTAAGAATTTGGCGATAAATTATGTATTGCTCATCTTCAGATGGGAAGCGATCGCGACTCATGAACGGAATTTCAGAGCGATAAAGCCCAACGCCCTCAGCGCCAACGCTCATCGATAAACCAGCATCCATAGCAAGGCCTGTATTAACTTGTAAAGATACAATGTAGTTATCGGTAGTTTCTGCAGGTTTGTCGCGTAAGCTTTCTAGGCTATGATTAAGTTTATCCTCTTCTTGCATTAAGAGTTTATATTCAGAAATCAATGCTTTAGGCGGAGAAATAAAGACATGCCCGTAATATCCGTCAACTACTACGGCTCGGCGTGATAATTGCTCTATTTTAAGCCCGCGAACGCCCATAACCGCAGGAACGCCCAAGGCACGCGCTAAAATGGCCACATGTGAGTTAGAGGCGCCCTTTGCCGATACAACACCCGCCAATTGCCCTTCTGGTACTTCAGCTAATGCGGCTGCTGAAATTTCTTCACCTATAAGTATAGTTCGGCGAGGGTAGACAATATTATCTTCCTGAGCTGATTGTAATTCGGCAAGAACCCTTCTGCCTATATCACGGATATCAGATGCACGCTCACGCAGATAATCGTCTTTCATATTTTCAAATTGTAATACATGTTTTTTTATCACTTCAGCTAAAGCAGCCTCAGCAGATAGCTTTTCATTACGAATTTCATTTACAACTTCAGCACCTAAATTATCCTTATCAAGTATACGTAAATATACATCAAATAAGGCAAGCTCATCTTCATCGACGCTTGATTTCATCCTTTTGCCTAAGCGATGCATATTGTCGCGTGCGGCAGTTAGCGCTTCATAAAAAATGACGATTTCGTTATCGATATCATCAACAGTAGTTCGTGGGACCGCATCAATATCCGCTGGTGGGTAAATTACTACAGCAGTACCAATGGCTATCCCTGGTACGCAACCTATTCCTGTTAAAGAAATTTGTATAAGATCGTTTAAGATATTTGAAGATTTTGGGTTAGTTAATAAAGCTAATTCGCCAGTTGCCTCTCCATGAGCAATAATGCCGCCTAATTGTGCCGCAAGCGTAATTAAAAAAGCCTCCTCTGCATCATCAAAGCAGCGTTCATCTTTTTGCTGTACCGTCAAAACGCCATATAATTTACGATGTTGGATAATCGGAACGCCAAGGAAGGCATTAAGATGTTCTTCTCCTACTAATTCATTTTGGTGAAAGTCAGGGTGCGTTGGCGCATTAAGGATATTAATTGGCTCTTCTCGTCGTCCAACAAGTCCTATTAACCCACAACCAAGCGGTACTCGCACCCTTGATTCTGCTTGTTTATTTAACCCATCGGTAGCTATTAAAACATATTCAGTAGATTTATTATCAATCAAATAAACAGAAACAGCATCTGCCGCGACCGCCTCACGGACTCGCAAGACTAATATTGCCAAAGCATCAGCGAGATGCTTAGCAGTAGTAACATCTTGGACAATACGTTTTAATATTTTTAACATTATGACGTACTAATTTTTGCGACCATTATGACCTCTTTTGCGCATAGTTCTAAACGGCGCCCGCCGTTTTTTTATTAAATATTCAAGTTCTTTTAAAGCTTGAACATAAACTTGTTTTTTAAAAAAAATAACGTGCTCTTGTGGTTCGTTGTATTCAATCCAACGCCAACTATCAAATTCAGGAAAGTCGCTTAAATCAAGGCGAACTTTTTGTTCACTGGAGATTAGTTTTAATAAATACCATTTTTGTTTCTGGCCAATGACTAATGGCTCTGTTCCATGCCGCAAAAATTGTTTGGGCAGACGATATTTAAGCCATCTTTTAGTGACTCCTAATACTTCAACATCTTTAGGCTCTAAACCAATTTCTTCATGTAGCTCACGAAACATGGCTTCAAGTGCTGTTTCACCAGTTGCGAGTCCGCCTTGAGGAAATTGCCAGGCATCATGACCATGGCGTCTTCCCCAAAATACGCGTCCAGATTCATTGACTAAAATGATCCCAACATTAAGCCTATAACCGGCTTTATCAATTATCATGTTAATTTTGCTTATAAAAGCTCTCTAATACCTTGATTTTTCCACAAAAGATAAGAGTTTTGCAAACAAAACCGTAATAAAAGACTAATTTGTTTTAAGCTTGTCTAGTAAGCTTAACTATCACATGCTAATTTACATCTTTAATTTTTAAAAAAAGACAGATATGTTAAGTCATTTGCTTGAACTTCGACGTCGTATATTGCTTATTATTGTGGTTTTTTTAAGCTTATTTTTTTTGTTTTTTTTCTTAAGCTCACAATTATTTCGTCAAGTTGTGGCTCCTGTTTTAAAAATTTTGCCAAACGCCGCGCCTTTAATCGCGACAAATCTTACTTCCCCATTATTTACGCCAATTAAATTAGCTATTGATGCCGCTATGTTATGTACAGCACCATTTGCATTACTGCAAATTTGGTATTTTGTAGCGCCAGGTCTTTATCAAAGGGAGCAAGGAAATTTACGTTTGGCTATAGTTGGTAGTCTCCTACTTTTTTCTGCTGGAGTATTATTTTGTTATTTTGTAGTTTTACCGTTTATGGTGCAGTTTTTTGTTAGTGCTGTACCCTCTGGCGTGCAGTTAATGCCTGATATAGTTTATGTGGTTGATTTTATTACGAGGATGTTATTGTTATTTGGCCTTTCCTTTCAAGTACCTTTACTTTGTTTTCTCTTGGTACAATTAAATCTTACAAGCATTGCAACTTTAAAGAGTCTAAGACCTTATGTAATAGTCGCGGCCTTTATTATAGGGATGTTATTAACCCCACCAGATGTACTATCGCAAATTATGTTAGCAGTACCTTTATGTCTTTTATATGAGTTAGGTATAGTTTTAGCTATTTTCGCGGCGAAAAATAAACTTATTGCAAAAGCCAACTGATATCTTTTCATAATTAGATTGATAAGTGCTTTATACAAAGACTTCTTGCTGGTATAAGGAACACTTTCTTTTAGAGTTTTGGAGTAAAGATTGAAAGTATATTGGGAGCATAGTTTATCTTATGGCAAGTATAATAAAACTGGGTCGATAAGATTAGAAGAAGCAAAATGGCGGTATTTAGGTTCTGGTGCTTATAATATCGTTTCTATTTCTTTCGATAAGATAAGGGTTGGAAATTATATTGGGCAGATGGTGTTTAAAAAACATAACTATGAAGAACATTTTTTAAGTGAATATAATCGGGCTGTCAGAAAATGGAATACATTAAATCCCACTTATCC
>CAMDMN010000031.1 GCA_945901965.1 Legionella genomosp. 1
AAGCAATTAACATCCCTACTGAAAATCGATTAGACAAAACCAGAGCGGCGCCAAGACAAACTACTAAAATATGCTCAACGTGAAATAGTAATTGATTAAAAACTTCATAATTAACATTTAACCGTGCAACTTTTATATCGGCATTTAAAGATTCAATATATGAATTACGCCATGTATTAAATCTTACCCGCTCTTTAAGAAATGATTTAATCGGTAAAATCCCTTGCAATGTTTCAAGAAACATAGTCATTGATTTAGCATGTTGATTAATTGATGTTTGAGTTTGATGTTTTAAATTTTTAAATGTAATGTATCTAAAGCTCAAACAAATAAGTAATGCAAGCATAACTACTAAGGTAAGGATTGGGCTATAAATCATCATTACTGCAAGATTAATAAAAATAATAAAACCATCTAAAACCGTGTTTACAAAATCTGTGCTAATTTTTTTTTGAATAACATCTATAGATTGAAATTTTGCTTGCAAATCACCCTTATGACGTCTTTCAAAAAATTGCATTGGCAGTTTTAAAATATGATTCACAACATTTGCAGAAAATTGCTCCGTAAGATTAGTTGTGAAATAAATAACCATATTACCGCGAATATATTCTATAAATACCTGAACAATACTCAACAGAAAAAAACAACTAGCAAGCAAATACAAATTAGACCGCTCACTATAACCGATAACATTATCAGTTACATATTGCATGAAAAGTGGATTTAGTAAACTTAAAACCTCAAGTGATAAAGATAATAAAATAAGTAAAATAACATAGATATTTACTCCTTTTATTGATTTAACTAATTCATATAACGTAAGCTTATTTGAGCTCCGTATTTCTTTAAAATCAGATGATTTAAAAGCTTCCAAAACAATGCCAGTAAAAGATTGTGAAACCTCTTCCATAGAGCATCGTTTAACCCCTTCAGCAGGATCATAAATAATCACGTATTTTGCTTTAACTTCTTTTAATACTACAAAATGGTTCATATTCCAATGTAAAATTGCAGGACATTTAACCAAATGTAACTCATCAATTTGGACTTGTATTGGCCTTGTAATAAATCCTAATCTCTCCAATAATAAATTTAGATCTAGCAGTGTAACACCTCTATTTGAGGTATTATGCAAATGACGCAACTCATATAAATCAAGCTTATGTCCCCAATAATTAGCAATCATAGCAACACAAGCATGACCGCACTCAGCTTGCTCATCTTGCAAAATAAGGGGTAATTTTTGCTTTTTAGAAAAAATTAATGAATCATGAGATATTGTCATAGAAAAACACCACCAGAAAAACTATATATAGGATCTAAAACCCATTGCCATATTTTTCTTTTAGCTCCTACAATAACGGCAGAGATGGTCATACCATGTTGTATTTTTTTATTCTTACCATATAAAGTAATAAACTGATTATCTAGCTTTGCTTTAACTTTATAATATGGCCCCCCAACTTTTATAGGCTTATCTTCATCAAGATCAGTTAAAATACTGCTGCTAATTTCATTGATAATTGCATTGACTGTACCAAACCGCGCATAAGGGTATGCATCAAAACGAATTATTAGATTTGATTTATTCTCTAAAAAACCAGATTGTTTCACGGGGACAAA
This sequence comes from Legionella genomosp. 1, assembly GCA_945901965.1. GTDB lineage: Bacteria > Pseudomonadota > Gammaproteobacteria > Legionellales > Legionellaceae > CAMDMN01. The sequence continues at coordinate 1,627 of CAMDMN010000031.1, forward strand.
AATTAACGCCATCAAATCAGCATTAGTTGGTATAATTTTTACCATTGGTCTTGCAAGATTTATATACTGACCTGTTTCATAAATTACACTAGAAATAATTCCGTCAATTGGTGAATAAATAACATATGATTTTTCTTGTTTATATTTAATAATCTCAAGTTCGATATTAGATTTATTAGACTTAATTAAGTTAATCTCTTCTTGCTTTTCATGATAAGCAGTCTCAGATATGTATTTTTTAACTAATAATTGCTGCAAATTTTCTAGATGTTTTTTCTTATATAATAGCTCTTTTTCTATTGATTTTTTTTTCTTCTCTAATTGCAATAATATTTCATTTTTATCATTCTTATTATAACTTTCATATGAAGTATCAATCAAAAAAAGTTTATCGCCCTTCTTTACTTCTTCACCATGTTTTATATATTTTTTTACTAAAATTCCATTTTTAGATGGAAAAACACGAGCCTCCCCTTTTGTCGACTCAAGATATCCATTAACTATATGTTTTTCAGAAAATTCGCCAAACATTATGAATAATATTATTAACAAAACAATAAACGAAAACCCAAAAGTTAAAGCCTGATATTGTTTTGGCGTATTTATTGATACAGCTCCATAATTCCTATTTTTAATTCCATTAACCAGCTCTTGTCTAAAAAGTTTTTGCTCTTCCATAATATAAACCTTTAAAGCTTGACGCTTTTTAATACTTAAATCGTTGTAATTCACGAGGCACGTCATCCAGAGTGCAACGAGGAATCTCATTACCGTAGCACGGTAACAATTTCGGAGATCCCTCGTTGCACTCGGGATGACGTGCATTGAACTCGGGATGACGTGCCTTGCACTCTTGAGGCATTTTTGCGTGGATCGTATTTTTCTTATCTGTCATTTCAGCGGAGGCGGGAATGACAAATAGTATCCACGCAACAATGCCCACTCGGGATGACGTGCCTGTAGGACTTACAAATTGTTATTCAAAAAATAATTTTTTTAAGACCACATTTTTATGTGGTCTTAAACTATAAAACCACTTTATTATTATGGACAATCTATTGATGCGTCAGTTCGACATGTACCAGTCCAATAATATGATCGTTGACATGTCACCTTAATTCCTGCAGCTCCACCAGAAACTTCTACCAACCTATCTTTACCAATCACTGTTGCCAATGAATAACCAAGGACTCGCTCAGATTTATTTTCCATATTTATCTCCATTTTTTATTCCACTTAAGCAATTAATTCCTTTAATTAATTAAGTTAATTTGATTTAATTCTTCCTGAAATTAAATTTTTTATATTTAATTATCACTCAGCTTTAAGATGAATTTTTAATCCAATTCTGCCAAGCTGCATAATCTGTTCTGGCAAAATCTTTGCCGGATATTCTTTTTAAAATATCATATGCAGAATCACTATTATTTGGCTGACTAAGCTTAATTAATGAAAGTAATTTATCTTTTGCCTGCTCAAGAACTACTCTTCTTTGTGAAGGCGCACCCATCGTATAATTAATAACTCCTAGGGCCTTATTCCTATCAGTATCATAAGGTGAATCAAGGGCATCTATAAATGGTGCTAAATTGATATACATAAGCTTTCCTTTTGCAATAGTTTGCACAATTACACGCATGGCGTTATTACGTACTTCTTCAGATTTATCTTTAATAAGAGGAGTTAATAGATTAACAATTTCATTTGGATTTCTAAAATGACCTACAAGAAATACCGCGGCAGCCCTACGATTTGGATCTTTTTCATTATTTAAGCTATCAATAATAAAAGCCTTATCTTTTATAGCCCCTTGATTAAAAATTGCTAAATAGGGCTTAAACTTTGGATGCTCAAAACCTAAAATACAATGATATACAGGACATGATGGCGGAGTAGCGCTAATTTTATTATTTATAAATAAATCATTCACTATGTAGTTATATGCAATCATTTCATCGATTAAGTCAGGCTTATGCTTAAGATCTTTTTTCTTAAGCTTTTCCTTAAGGTCTGAATCTACAAAACGAAGTCTATTAGGTTGATTTTTATCAATAATCTCGATGGTCGTAAATAAGTCCTTGTCCTTACCATAAAATATGGTATCTATTTTAACATATAAAAAACCATTTTCTTTTTTTATCTTATCTATTAACGCATGCCTCCTATTTCCTAATAACTTAGAATTTTTTGTTTCAACATCACCACTAGCAAGTGACTTTTCAACCTCAGCCCATAATGAAGTCTCAATTTCAGCAACTTCAGCCGCATAGATTTCACTAATTTTTTTAGCTTTAGCATCATCAACACCATAAACATCTACTATTGTAGTTGCATTAATATTTAGTGAAACCATTAGCATCGAAAATATAAATATTAAATTAATCATAATCTTACTCACTCCATGTGCATTTTAGCGCTATTTAAATCAACATGACGTTGCATGTTTTCCTCAACCATACCCACCATTATATTCCTATATTTTTCGATAGAATGCTCGGCATTTTTTGCAGACCAGGTAAATGCTCTAGATTTACTCAAAATAAACTGAATAAAAATATCTAGCATTTTAAACTCAGGGTTATACTCCTCAATCCATAAAAATTGCCCCTGCTCGTTTACTTCAAGAAATATATACTCATTATTTTCATTAACAATAAAATCTAATGATCCAAATACTAATCCCATTTTCTGCATAAATTCTCGAATTTTAGATTCAAGACTTGCAGGTATTATATACGGTTCAATTTGCAGTTTTCCTTCAGGAATTGCACGCCAATCAATTTTACCTTCATTATGAATTTGTGAGTTTATTTTTGCCGCCACTATATAATCACCAAAACAAGTAATTCTTAACTCATATTTTTTCTTTATTTCTTTTTGAAAAATTCCTGGGGAAAGCTGTAAGGTTTTGTTATTTGGTAAATCTAGGAAATTAATTTTAGAAGTATATGCAAATTTAGCTTCTGCATGTTCAAACCAAACATTTGAACATAAGGGTTTGTAAATTACACCTTTAGCCTCATGCTTTAAAATAAAATAACGAATATCTTGCGGATCATTAGAACAAAGAGTTACAGGAATTTCCATCCCACATTCAACAGCTACTTTAAGCTGCAGTAATTTTGAATTAGCACGAGTTGCGGCCTCTTTTGCATTAACCCACCAAGCATTAGGCGCCATATTATAGGTAAGAGACTCAAAAAATAAGGTGTTTTCTCGTAGGGCAAATTTAAAATCAGACGGATGAACATTATCTTTAGGAAGGTATGGCTTACGTGCACGACGCCACCAAACGACATCATAATCATTTTCTAATACAGATTCGTATTTATCAACAGCTTTCCAGTGATAGTTATGTGAATCAATATAAACGGAGTTTTTTAACTTGGTTGGTTGATCTGCTGTAAAAATATGTCTTACTTGGTGATCCATCGACTCTAATGCGGCACCTACCACCATTGCGTGTGTATCATCTGGCTCAGTTGGAATTAAAAATTTCATTTTTTTCTCGTAATAAATTATAAAATAATTCTAAAAGACCACATTATTATGTGGTCTTTCGTATATCAAACTACATGATTAATATTAACAATCATTCCTCACATCCAATGTCCAGGGACCAGTCTTAGAAAATGTTGGCCCACATGACACCCTACCACCAGAAGTACCTCCAGATGATCCACCATATACCTCTGCCAACCTATCTTTATCAATAACAGTGGCCATAGAATAGCCTAGGACTCGCTCATTGTTCTTTTCCATATTTATCTCCATTTTTTATTAAACTTAAACAATTATTTCCTTTAATTAATTAAGCTAGTTAGATTTAGATCTTCCATAAATTAAATTTTTTACTCAATTACCACTTAAGGTGATGCATTAATATTGTTAACCAAACACCATTTTGAAAGACCACATAAAAATGCGGTCTTTAGACTATAACGCTACATAATTAATATTAATAATCAGGACTAACGTCATATGAAAAGGCTCCAGTCAAATGCATTGTTGGTCTACATAAACCCTTATCACCGGCTCCACCCCCACCAGACACCTCTGCCAACCTTTCTTTATCAATAACAGTGGCCATAGAATAGCCTAGGACTCGCTCATTGTTCTTTTCCATATTTATCTCCATTTTTATTAAACTTAAACAATTATTTCCTTTAATTAATTAAGCTAGTTATGTTTAATTCTTCCTGAAATTAAAGTTCTTATTCAATCATTACTCAAAGTAATAATATTTAAGATTAAAACCTCTAAACTCACACCAATGTAAACCATATTTACTTTTAAGTAAATATTAATAACATAAAATTATTTTCTTTTAAAGATATCTAAAATATGCAAAAATCCATTTGTTAGCTAATTATTATATTTATAAGAATTTATTCTATGACTAAAACTTCTGAAGAAAACGATGATGTTACAAATCAAATAATTAGTACGTTATCTAATAATTTAATAAAACTATTAAAACTGTCCCGTACTAATGAAGCTGAATTAGCACGGAAATTAAATATTACCTATAACACAATCCATAGATTGGTAAGTGGCACCACATCAGATCCAAAACTTTCAACACTTAACCAAATTGCCAAATATTTTAACGTTAGCCTAGATATGCTGCTATCTGATCAATCCAAATTCCATGGCCTAGATGGAGAAAGGCCGCGCTTTGTGCCTATATTTACTTGGGAAGCAATTAAATCCAATAATTTCATGCGTGATTTTAACTATGAGAATTGGGAAAAATGGCTTCCAATTGCCACAAATGAAAAAAATATAATTAATGATAATTGTTATGCCTTAGCAAGTACAAAATCCATGCAACCACGATTTCCTATTGGCACAACCTTTATTATTAAACCTGATGAGCCACCAATTGATGGTGATTTAATTATAATTAAATTTAAAGATGATCAATCAGTCTCTCTTAGAGAATTAATTATTGACTCACCAGAATGGCAACTTTGCCCAATAATTCCCGGGTCTAAAAATCTAATTTTAGATAATGAAAAAATAGAAATTATTGGCGTTGTAATTTTAACGCTTATTCAGACTAGGGTTTAATAAGCTCTACTTTACTAATATTAATCGTCTGGCTCCATTGCTAGTTATAGTGCCTTTTTTTTCTCGAATAGCAACTCCGGCAAGATATCCAATATATAATGATTGCGATGATTTAAATTTAATAATAAGCGAATCGTTTTGATATAACTCTTCAGGATTTCTTGCCATAACGAAATTATTATTATAATCCCTAATAGTTAATACCCCATCTCTTGCAATAGAACCAATATTATATTTTCCTTTCTCAAAATATAACGCAGAATTTTTCTTTATGTCGTGATTTGGATAATTAAATTTTTTGGTGTTTTTTCTCATTAATAAACCAGAATAATAACCAATATGACTAGCATCTTTAGGGCTAACTTTGGAAATAAATTCATGATTCATCATAATTTTTAATAATGGTATTTCAACATTAGATCTCGCTCCTAAGAGTAAAAAATGCGCCTTAGATGTTTGTAAATTAATTAACTCCAAGTTATAAATATAAGATCTTGCTTTCAATGAAATTATTATAAATTTTATTAAAGTTGAAAAAGGATGTTTTAATTTTTTCAAACTAAAAAATTTAGATTTTTCACCTCCATTTTGCAGCAAATAAACAGTAGCTGAAGCAGGCAAAATAGCAAATAATGAAATTATGATCTTTACCAAAAAACAACAAGCTATCATATATAATAGATCATCAACCTTAAGACGATTAAAATTTGCTATTAATATAGAGGCAATAGTCACAAAAAGACCACTGATAATGGAGGATATAAAACTTCTCAAAACAAAATATTTTCCACCAATATACTCACTAAGCTTAGATAATAAAGCAATATTTAACCAAGAGCCTAAACAAATACTAATAATGCTTGCTAGAGCAAAATTAATATATGAATTAAATACCATATAATACATTTGTTTATTTTGTAGATAATAAGGGGCTGGAAGTTGCACACTTAAAAAAGCATATAAAGAAAATATTATTTGACCAATAATTCCAAATAAAACCATTTTTTTTGAAAATCTACTACCATATATTTCTGTAGTAATAGAGCTAATAATAAAAGAAAGCTCTGACAGAAATAAATTCCATAAACTTATATACCTATAGCCAACAGTAAGGTTTGCTAATAAAGAGGTGATATAAATAGTAACAAGTAATGATATATTTGCATCATACTTTTCTTTAAAATAAATAATTTCCTTCATAAATATTCCATTCTTAGAAAGATAATAATAGCGAAGTTGGTTGTTATAAATTTATAATTTAAACAAATTGACTGATAAGATATAAATATTAAATAGAAATAAAGCTAAAAAAAATAATAAAGAAGAAAACATAGGCATGATAAAGTCCTTTTAATAATAAAACAAAGCTAAACTTAGCTATCCATAAAGATTCGGGCGAAACTTTATCATGATGCTTCAAAAAGATCAATCATGGTCTATATTTTTCTGCAATATAATCTAAGTTGATCTAATCTAATGAAAAGTTGATAATCTAATTTATTTAACAAGGTAACTATATGTCGATTAAACATGTTGTAAAAATGGGTAATATTCAATTAGCGACCCAATCAATTGAAGTGACTGCTTTTGGCAATAGCTTTCTTGTTGATCTTATTAAAGATATGCAAGATACTATGATTAAGACTGATGGTATTGGAATCGCGGCTCCCCAAATAGGCCAAAATTTACGAGTTGTAATATTTGGTTTTACTGAAAGTGAACGGTACCCTAATCAAGAAGAAATTCCATTTACTATTCTTATTAATCCCAAAATAAAAATACTATCTGATGAAATGACAGATGGCTGGGAAGGTTGTTTATCTGTACCTGGCTTACGTGGTCTTGTTCCACGCTATAATAAAATTGAGTATTCTGGATTTGATATTGAAGGGCAACCTTTCTCACGCATAGCTCAAGATTTTCATGCCCGAGTCGTTCAACATGAATGCGATCATCTAGATGGGATCCTGTACCCACAAAGAATAAAAGATTTACGCTATTTTGGTTTTGAAGACGAACTTATGGAATGGAAGAAATGATTTTATCTCCTAAGGTACGTCATCCCGAATGCAACGTACGTCATCCCGAGTGCAACGTACGTCATCCCGAGTGCAACGAGGGATCTCCGAAATTGTTACAGTGCAACATTCAGGAGATCCTTCGCGCAAAAAACACGCACTCTGGATGACGTACTGCTATTATGCACTCTGGATGACGTGCTGCTATTATGCGCTCTGGATGGCGTGCTACTTATTCTGAGTATTGAAAAAAATAAATTCATCAACAACATGGAGAGTTACAAATGATTTTAATATTATTTTTAGCAATGTTTGCAGTTGTTTTAATTTTCTTAGGTTTAAGAATTGTTCAGCAATATGAAAAAGGGGTGGTGTTTAGATTTGGTAAAATAGTTAGCGTGCGTGATCCTGGTTTAAATTTAATTATTCCATTTATTGATTGGATAAGAGTAGTTGATTTACGAATTGTAACCATGCCCATACCTGCACAAAAGATAATAACTAAAGATAATGTTTCGGTAGATATTTCAGCTGTTGCTTATTTTAAAATAGTTGATGCCGTAAAAAGTATAGTAGCGATTCAAGATGTTTATGCAGCCATTGATCAAATAGCTCAAACTTCATTACGAAATATTGTTGGTAAATTTCAGCTCGATGAAATTCTCTCTGAACGATTAACCATTAATGCAGAAATCACTAAAATTCTTGATGCCTTTACTGAAACTTGGGGTGTTGTCGTATCAAGTGTAGAAATTAAAGATATTGAATTACCTGATAATATGCAACGAGCAATTGCAAAACAAGCGGAAGCCGAGCGTGAGAAACGAGCTAAAATTATTGCAGCTGAAGGAGAGTTTCTATCAGCACAAAAATTAGCCGATACTGCCGATATTATGATGGAACACCCAATAGCATTACAACTCAGAAATTTACAAACATTAGCAGAGATTGCTGTTGAAAAAAATTCCACTATTGTTTTCCCAGCACAATTTATGGGAACTATATCTGATATAAAACATTTTTTGGCTGAGGAAAAAGGTAAAAAGTAATAAGAAGTGGTCGTCTTTGTTGCGTAACCCATGAGGTATAAGAACTGCTAGGTTAACGCCCATCAGTCAACACATCAATAAACTGCGCTGGTCTTATTATGCTCAGCGTGGAGCAAATCAGCAATGTTTTTTTTTCAATTTGATCCAAGTTGATGTAAATTAATTAAACCACATCATTTGATTGTTGGCTTGATTTAGAATATAGTTGGACGAGTATCAGATAAATTAATGGAGTAATTTTGATGACTGAAGAGTTAAATACAAAGCAAGCAACCAATCACTCAGTTAAAGCTCAATTAACCAAAGCTATGGCGATTATTTATGAATCATTTCAATTAACAAGTGGATTAAAGTGGCCTATTTTCAAACGAAATATTTTATTAGTATTACTTACTGGTTTAACTTTTTTAGTACTATTTTATGTTTATTTACGTTTAATTGGCGCAACTTACTCTACGGCATCATTTTATTTAAATATCTCAATGCTTTATATTTTAATATTAATTCAAGCTATAATCATTTTTAAGTTATATATTCCTATTTTTTTGATGGGTGTAAAACAAGCATTAGGAGTGCCTGTTGATATAAACTTAATTAAATATGAATGCTCGACTGTAAAAAAAGAACTGTTTAAATTAGTCATTTACTATAGTTTTATTTTTGCAACATACGCATTTATTACTATTTATTTAAATTCACTATTTATATTAAATATACTTAAACTGGTATTGTCCTTAATTTTTATGCTTATATTTACTCCAATCTGTTTGTTATCAATTCCGCTCATCACTACAGAAAAAAAATCTTTTAATTTAGCAATTAATATTGCTTATAATAAATATTTTCTAAACTGGATACCAATCCTAGGTTCGTATTTTATTTTTACTATAATTACCGCGACTATTTCAATTACTCTAAGAGCAGGAGCATTATGGCTTGCTTATTACATTCCAATTATTAATAAAGTCTTACATTTAATAAATATTATACCATCAATATGGCTATTACCTATGCTGGTAATAATTGGTGGAATAATATATAGAGACATATTTATCTTAAAAAATTATTCCGGAAAAACAAACTGAGAAAAATAAACTATTATCCCAGCTATACGGAGTTTGTCCAAAATAAGCTCGCCAGTCATTAAAAAAAATTTTGCGACAGAACCATAAAGCTCGTTTAGGTCGTCAAGGAATAAAAATATAATATTATGCCCTTAAAAAATCAAAGGCTAATACTTTAGAAATAGTTGTTTCATTGAGCGCTAAGGCAAGAAGACGCTCCAGACCTAAAGCAACCCCGCTACAAGGCGGTATACCATGCTCTAATGCTTCTAATAAATATTCATCTATTTTGCTTTCTTCCGAGCCTTGAGCTTTTCTTATAGCATTATCCTTTTCAAATCTATCTCGCTGTAGCAAAGGATCGGTTAATTCATGAAAACCATTAGCCAATTCAACGCCTCGGTAATAAATTTCAAAGCGCTCGGCAAAACCATTATTTATCCGAGCTAGAGCTGATTGAGATCTAGGAAAGTTATATATCGCTACTGGGGATAATTCTTCTGATAGTTTAGGTTCAATAACATGGCTCATTAGTAGAAATAAATATTGATCTCTATCTTCTTCTTTAGCTGGTAATACTCCTTCGAGGCCATATAAAGCGACAACTTGCTTTAATTGATCAATGCTAGCCGTTATAGGATCAAGATCACAAATTTCTAAAAACGCATTTTGATATGTTTTTCTTATCAGCGGTTTTGAGCCAAGTACCTCTTGTAATAGCGCATCAACCTCATCAATCAATTGATGATGATCAATGCCAAGCTGATACCACTCAAGCATTGTAAATTCAGGATTATGCCAGCGGCCAAGCTCATCATCACGAAATACCCGCGCTAATTGATAAATTGCTCCAGAACCTGCGGCTAATAATCTTTTCATATGATATTCAGGCGAGGTCTGCAAACAATATGATTGATTACGAAATCTAGCCTTTATATTTACTAAATAAGGATCTGAAATCCCAAATTTTCCCATTACGGGAGTTTCTACCTCAAGATAATCACGACTATTAAAAAAATTACGTATATTTGCAATAAGAGCTGCGCGTTTTCTTAAATTTTCAATTGATGCAGAAGGTTGCCAATGTTCTTTATTAATTTCATTCATAAATTAAATCTAGTAAAAAATCCCTAACTCAAGTCGTGCGGCTTCGCTCATACGCTCTTGTGTCCATGTCGGCTCCCAGACTAACTCAACTGTACAATCACTAACACCTTCAACTTTATTTACTGCTTGCTCAACTGTTCCTGGAAATGTTTGCGCCACAGGGCAACCTGGAGATGTAAGCGTCATCTGAATGTTAATATGATTTTCTTCATCAACTGCCACATCATAAATTAAACCAAGATCATATATATTCACTGGAATTTCAGGGTCAAAAACTGTTTTAAGCGCTAAAATCACAGCTTCTTTTAACTGTTCAGGATCTTCTTTTTTTTTAAAGCCAAACATTAATTTTCACTCCGTACTAACCATGCCGTCATCTTTATTCAACGCGGACTCTAATGTATGCCATGCCAATGTGGCACATTTAACCCGAGCAGGAAATGCCCTAACTCCAGCCAAGACTGCTAATTTATCCACTGAAATTAAAGGAATATCATCATCATTATTAGTGAGCATATGATGAAAATCTTCAAATATATGACGAGCATCACTCACAGTCTTGCCTTGCAATGCATCAGTCATAAGTGAAGCTGAAGCTTGTGAAATAGCACAACCACAACCAACAAAGCTAATGTCCTGAATTACCCCATTATTAATCAATAAATAAACGGTAAGTTTATCCCCACACAAAGGATTAAATCCCCTAGCTTGACACGATGGATTTATGATTTCTCGATGATTCCTCGGGTTACGATTATGATCAATAATAATTTCTTGATAGAGCTCACGTAAATCTGACATCAGGCAAATACCTCTTTTGCTTTACTAAGTGCTCTAATACAAATATCTATTTCTTCGACAGTATTATAAAATGATAATGAAATCCTATTGGTGCCAGTAACTTCATAAAAATCCATTAATGGCATTGCACAGTGGTGCCCGCTACGAATAGCAATCCCCTCACTATCAAGAATAGTACCTATATCATGTGAATGAATATTTCCATGCACAAAGGAAATAATTGGCACTTTATCTTTTACAGTTCCTATAAGATTAAAGCCCTTGATAGAATTTATTGCATTAGTTGCATACTCAAGTAAATATTGTTCATATGCAAAAATAGCGTCCATATCAAGTGTTGCTAAATAATTTAAAGTGGCATTTAAACCAATAACCCCTGCAATATTTGGTGTTCCTGCTTCAAATTTAAAGGGAAGTGGTGCATATTCAGTAGTTTCAAAACTAACAGATGTAATCATCTCACCACCACCTTGGTAAGGTGGCATATCATCTAATAAATTTTCCTTGCCCCACAAAATGCCAATACCTGTAGGTCCATACATTTTATGACTTGAAAACGCATAAAAATCACAGCCTAAATCTTGAACATCAATCGGCAAATGAGCTGAAGATTGTGCCCCATCTAATAACACTAAAGCACCATGAGCATGTGCCATTTCAATCATTTGTTTAACAGGATTAATAGTACCAAGCGCATTAGATGCATAACTTAAAGCCACAAATTTAGGATTTCTTTCTAATAATTTTTCATATTCATCAAGTAAAACTTCACCTTTTAAAGAAATAGGAGCTACTTTTAGTTTAGCTCCTGTCTTCTTACACATAAGCTGCCAAGGAACAATATTAGAATGATGTTCCATATAGGTAATTAGAATTTCTTCGTCAGGTTCAATGCGTGGAGCTACAAAACATTGAGCTACTAAATTAATTGCTTCTGTAGTACCACGCACAAAGATACACTCATGCGCATATTTTGCATTAATAAAACG
>CAMDMN010000032.1 GCA_945901965.1 Legionella genomosp. 1
TTTGCCGTACTGGATACTACAGTTAATACTGATGAACCTAGTCCTATATTAGCTACAGTAGTTGATGGCCAATTTAAAGGTGCTAAGTTGATTGGCAGTTTTACCTTGCCATCTAATGCGGACAAGATGGTAATTAGTTTTAATACTATGTCAGTTCCCGGGGCTGCAAAGACCACTCAAATTAATGCTTATGCAATTGATGCTAATACTGCTCGAACTGCAATGTCTGGCAGAGCAAATCATCATTATTTATCGCGATATGGCTCACTTTTTGCAGCAACATTTCTTGAAGGATTTGGTAATGCCTTTCAGTCGGCTAATACAACGATTAGTATTGGTGGATCTGGCGGAGCTGTAGATAATACTACGATACAAAATGGAGTTGGGCGTTCAACACTTGAAAACGCGGTAATTGGTTTAGCAACATTAGGTAAAAGTTGGGGACAGGTTGCCCAGCAAAATGTTAATAGGCCAACTACTGTTGAGGTATTTTCTGGAACTGGAATAGGTGTCTTGTTTACACAAGACTTAAAGTCACTTTAATTGGATGAGCAATAATAATGGCTGATAACGATCAAAACAATGATGAATACGAATTCGCCGATCTCGATACAATTAACTCGGATCCGGATGAAGTGGATGGACAAATTGCTAATGATGGAGAGGTTAAATCTGATTCATCTGAACTTATGAGTTTTACTAAAAATTCAGTGGTACGTAATTCTATAATAGTGGTTGGTATTATTATAGTTTTATTAATACTATATAAAATTATTGCATCTTTTTATACTGAAAAAGATATAGTAACTAAACCTTCAGTATCAGCAAATATTAAAGAATTTCATCCCCCAGTAGTAAATAAAATGCCAGCACCAGCAGCCATTGCTGTGGCACCAACTGTCGCTCTAGAAGAATCTATGAATCAAAAGTTATTAGCTTTGGAGGATACTCAACAATCAAATAAGGCTTCCCTTGCTAATGTTAATGATAAATTAGGTGGTGTAAGTACAAATATTGACTCAATGGTTACAAAAATGAATGAGTTAACTAGTGTCATTACAAATTTAAATGCTAAAATTGATGAACAAGCGCATGAGATTGAACAATTATCTATTAAACATGAAGAGACTAGAAAAATAGTTCAACGCAAGGTAATTAAAACTAAAAATTTAGCAAAATATAATATTCAAGCCATAATTCCAGGACGAGCATGGTTAATTGCTAAAAATGGGGCTACTCTGACAGTGAGAGAAGGTACAGATATTGCAGGTTATGGTATGGTTAAATTGATTGATCCTAATCAAGGACGTGTAATTACAAGTTCTGGAGTCGTGATTAAATTTAGTCAAGATGATAGTTAAGGTCTCATATGGCAAATGAATGCACATCAGGTACAATATCGTGCTGGATAGTAGATCAAGTTGATATACTGACAAATATTGCCAGTAATTTAGCAGAAGTACAGAAGTTGGTCTCTGGTGCTGCCTATATTATGGGAATATCATTTGCAGTTAAAGCGATATTTTCTTTAAAACAATATGGTGAGGCGCGTACTCAGATGTCATCTGGTACTAGCATAAAAGAGCCAGCTATTTATTTTTTAGTCGCTAGTATGCTTTTATATTTACCTTCAGCATTTAAAGTATTTATGAATACTACTTTTGGTTACTCAACGGTACTTGCATATGCACCAATAAGTAGTAATAATGGATCGTTAGATGTACTGTTTGGGCAAAACAGCGCGGTTGGTGCATCACTTGCTATAATTATTCAAACTATTGGATTGATTGCATTTATTCGTGGTTGGGTAATGATTGCACGAACCGCTTCGAGTGGAAGTCAACCTGGAGGTACTGGAAAGGGATTAATGCATATTTTTGGTGGAATTCTTGCCATGAATATTGTAGGAACGTTACAAATAATTAATAATACATTGTACGGTACGACATAATTTTAATAAAAAAAGGAGCTAACGTGAATAAATATAGTAATACTAAAATTTTAAAAATTGTAATTTCAGTGTTTGGTTGTTTAGGGCTAATACTTATTATGGGAGATGCTTTTGCTGCCGCATCTGGACAAGATGTTGGTGCGATGTCAAAACAAATAGCAAGTTCATTTAAAGACCTTACAAAATTAATTACTGGAGGTTCATATTTAGCAGGATTAGGCTTTTCAGTTGCTGCAATTATGAAATTTAAACAACATAAAGATAATCCAACTCAAATCCCAATTGGTACGCCTATTGCATTAGTTTTTATTGCTGCAGCATTGTTGTTTTTACCTTCGATTCTTGGAATTGCCGGAAATACAATGTTTGGTGTAGGTTCGGGTGAGATTGCAGGGCCTACAGGAACTGAATACCTGTACAAATAGTTATAGTTCAGTATATTACCAGGAGCATCTTCTATGCTCCTGGTTTTAATTAGATAATTAATAGTGAGTTGGCAATGGCTGATACTAAAGTTCTCAATGAATTAAAGCTTATAGCCAGTCCAGGTGCGTGGAGGTTATATTCTGCGAGAAAATCTGATTCACGGTTTAGTGCATATGAACTAAAAGTTTTTAAGCGTGATTGTTATACATGCCAGTTTTGTGGTTTCCAAGCAAAATTATATCAAGATATTGTTAATATTGATGGTAATTTTGCATCTAATAAAATTGAAAATTTAAAAACTTCATGTTGTTTTTGTGCCCAATGTTTTTTTATTGAGTCTGTTGGAGTTGGAGGTTATGGCGGTGGTTCTTTAATATACTTACCGGAAATTACTCAAACTGAACTTAATAGCCTTTGCCATGTGCTTTTTTGTGCTATTACTAATGATACTGGCTATAAAAATTCTGCACAAACTATTTATAGAAGTTTCAAATTTCGTTCGCAGATTGTTGAAGATAAATTTGGTGAGGGAACAAGTGACCCATCAATTTTCGGTCATTTATTGATAGATTCAGGCCCTATAGAAGATGAACATATGGCTGAAATATTTAAAAATATTCGCCTATTGCCATCACGGGCAAAGTTTAGAAAACAAATAGAACATTGGGCAGCTAGTGCTCTAGAAGAAATTGCAGAAAAATAAACAAAACCTCAAGGTTCTGGATAAGTTATTTAATAATAAGGACAATGCATGGGCAATATGGCGGATTCTTTTTTTGAAGGCGTGGATACTTTTTTTGCCTGGTTAAGTACTTCACTAAAACAAACAACAGAATCATACTGTGATCTTGAAACAGCTGATAGCCCTACAGTATTAGTTAATCATGATGGAAGCTTAATTTCTATAATTAAAGTTGAGGGTGTTACAGAGCTTGCAGGTTCTGAAGAGTTCGATAGAATAGTCGAAGGTTTGACCAATGCTTTCCAGGGCGCTATGGGTAGGCCTGGGCATGCCTTGCAGGTATATTTTAGTCATGATAAACAAAATATTAAAAAAGTTATTCGTGATATTTATGCTCCAGCTGAGGCTACTGAAAAAAGATTAGAGCTAAACCTTGAAGATTTATTCAATGAAAGAGTAGATTTTCTAGCGCAGTATTGTTCTGAAGAATTAGTATATTTTGTATTAATAACCCGTCCTTTTAATCTTCCATCTGATCAGTTGAAAGTTGCTAATAAAGAAAAATTAAAAATGTTAAAGGATACAAAGGCGCCTGCATTTAAGAATTCACAAACTATATTTGCTGCAATTCCTGAGCTTCGTGATACTCACAGTGCATATGTTCGTTCAGTAATGAATGATA
The DNA here is from genome assembly GCA_945901965.1 of Legionella genomosp. 1. Taxonomy (GTDB): domain Bacteria; phylum Pseudomonadota; class Gammaproteobacteria; order Legionellales; family Legionellaceae; genus CAMDMN01. The sequence continues at coordinate 3,742 of CAMDMN010000032.1, forward strand.
TGGATTCATTAAATATTTTTGCTAAATTATTAGATGTTCATGAAGCTGTGTACGCAATAAGGATGACAGCAGATCCTGAGTATACTGCTGATGACTGGCGAGCTAGTTTACCAGGCGATAAAATTCCTATTAGAGAAGTAAATAATTTTGATGGTGATATTTCTGATTTACTTTGGCCTTCATTGGCTAAGCAAATTATTCCCCGCGATGCAGAAACTATAGATAGGCGGACTGTTCTTGTTGGTAATAAGGTATATTCATCTGCCTATATTGATTTATTTCCAAAAGATATTAGACCATTTATTACGTTATTTTCACGAATTTTACCTACGCATATTCCTTGGCGCATTTCATTTTTATTAGAATCTGAAGGGCTTACTACAGTTAAATTAAAAGGAATGTTAGCAGCTATTCTTAGTTTTTCATCAGCCCAAAATAGATTACTTAGTGACTCTGTTAATTTATTAAAATATTTAAATATTAATACTGATGAAGCTATTATTAGATTAAGAGTAGTCGCGACTACTTGGGCCCCAGAAGGAGATCTTCCATTATTGCGAAGACGAAGCTCTGAATTAGTTAAAGCGATTGAAGGCTGGGGGACTACAGAAGTTTCTGAAATGTGCGGGGATCCTTTTGCAGGTTTTGTGTCATCAATGCTTGCAACAACTACATCTAGTCCTGCGGTGCCTACCATCGCTCCTCTTAGTCAAGTAATTAGCATGCTACCAATTACAAGACCTGCTTCTCCATGGGAAACTGGTGCTTTATTATTTCGCTCACCTGATGGGAAGCCATGGCCTTATCAGCCTGGCTCTCCACAGCAAACCACATGGATTGATTTAGTTTATGCTCGTCCAGGATCTGGTAAATCAGTGTTATCTAATACACAAAACTTAGCTCTTTGTTTATCGGCTGGTTTAACTAGGCTTCCGCGTATAGCAATTATTGATATAGGACCATCTAGTAGTGGTTTAATTTCATTACTAAGAGAAGCACTTCCTGCATCTAAAAAGCATTTAGCAGCATATCATCGTATTCGAATGACGCCGGAATACTCTATAAACCCTCTAGATACACAATTAGGTTGCCGATATCCTACGGCTTTAGAGCGGTCATTTTTAGTAAATTTCTTAACATTATTAACTACACCGCTAGGGGCGCCAAAACCTTATGATGGTATGGCTGATTTAATTGGAATGGTGGTAGATGAACTTTATAAGAGTCTTGCCGATGAATTTAATCCATCGCCATATTCTCCAGGTATCGAAGAATTTATTGATTCTATTTTAGAAGAGATAGGATTTGTTAAAGACTCTAAATCTACCTGGTGGGAAGTGACTGATGCTTTATATTCCGCAGGTTTTATTCATGAGGCTATGTTAGCTCAGCGCTATGCTATGCCGCTTATAGCAGATTCTGCTTCAATTTGTCGTACGCCTGCTATTGAAGATCTTTATGAAAAAGTTACAGCTCCTACTGGTGAATCTTTAATTAACTCTTTTTCTCGTATGATTTCAGGAGCTGTGCGTGAATATCCAATTCTTTCGCGAGTTACAGCTTTTGATATTGGTGATGCTCGTGTTGTATCTTTAGATCTTGATGAAGTTGCAAAAAGTGGTGGAGATGCTGCTGACAGACAGACATCTGTTATGTATATGCTTGCACGCTATGTTTTAGCTAGGCATTATTATCTGGTTGAAGAAGGTATAGGTAATATACCTGAGCAATATAGAACTTATCATAAAGAACGAATTCGAGAAATTAGAGAGGACCCAAAGCGAATTGTATATGATGAATTCCATCGTACATCACGTTCATCTGCTGTTCGAGAGCAAGTTATTATCGATATGCGAGAAGGACGTAAATGGGGCGTGCAAATATCTTTATTATCACAATCAGTTGATGACTTTGATCCAGTTATGATTGATTTTGCTACCTCTATTTATATTATGGATGCGGGACCTTCTCAAGCAATTGAAAAGACTTGTAAGATTTTTGGATTATCAGAAACTGCAAAAACTGCTTTAAGAACTCGTGTGCATGGTCCAAGGCAGGGTGGAGCTACATTTTTAGCTCAATTTGCTACAAAGGGCGGGGTATCTGTGCAATTGTTAACTTTAACCCTTGGTCCGATAGAGTTATGGGCATTTAGTACTACAGCTGAAGATGCGACAGTTAGAAATGAACTTTATCGTCACCTAGGACCTGCTGAAGCAAGGCGATTTCTTGCAGCTTTATTTCCAAATGGTTCAGTATCTAAAGAAATTTCAGATCGTTTAAATCAATTGAAAGATCAAGGTGGTCTTATTGAGGAAGAGGGTAAAAAAGGAGTTACTGAGCAGCTTGTAAGCGAAATATTATCAGCATACTCTCATGATCCTAATTGTAAGAAGTTACCTAAAGCTTGAGTCAAATGGTATGAGACATCTGACGATATACGACATCATCCGAATCCGAGCTGCGACCGTCAGGGAGCGGATTTTTTTCTATAATATTTTCTTAATACTTCCACTCCCTGACGGTCGCGGCTCAGATGTGGATCTCATTCAACACCATCTTATTACACCAAAAAAAAGTGTACAATATATACAAATGGAAATATAATGCCCCCACTGTTCTATTTTTATATCTATTTGGGCTTGCATTAATGATTGGTAATATTTTAAGGCTATTTAAGGAGATGCTTCCTAAGTTAAATGAGGCAATAAAACTGGATATTATGGAGAGTATATCCAAAGAGATAGATGCTGATTTGCAAAAGATAAAAATTATAGATGGTCATTTTCTAGATGGAACTGATGGTTATGTTGATTATTATTCACATCATGCAGAAGTACAATTACAAAATCAAAAAAAATACTTGGAAAAATACTTACATATAACTTTAATCATGCAAGCAACGTTATTAAGCATTAATAAATACAGGAAATTAGAGCATTTGCTTATTGATGATCATGTTTTGCTGGCTAGTATAAAAGAAAATCAATTAATGCTGTTAAGAAAAGATATAAATTGCTTAATTCATAGTATTAATCCATATACTTTACTCGATCACAAAGATGTAAAAAGTTTTTTTGATAAAATTCACCAAAATGATGCCGACCGAAATGAGCTGAAAACCAAAATTTCTTTAATATCAAGGTCAACTGGTAGAAAAAAATCGTTATTAGAGCGACGAAAGATGGAGTTACATGTAAATATTACGGTGTTTGAAGAAAATATGTGCGATATAGATGGGTTTGCTATCGTTGATAAAAGAAAAATTGATTTACAAAAAAGACTCTTATTGCATGTACAACTTACAAAAACAATTCCACTTGGAATGATGGATGTTAAAAAAGCACTTTATATATTACAAAATAGAAAATTAATTGAAAAAAAAATAAAAATTAAAAATGAACAAATGGAATTGTTTGGTATTAATGTTATTGATCTTGAAAATATTAAGCATGAATTGGTAGAGTTAAGAAAAGAATATTTATCTTTTAAATTTAGTAACTTTGTTGAGGAAGATGAAAATCTAATATCTATGCTTATAGAGATTAGGAATTTAATGGCATCTAGTATTAAGGATTACCAAGCTATTGCGGTATCTGGTGGTGAATATAATAGTTTATTGCATAAAACAACAGCATTTTATTGGGAAAATTTATCATTATATCGGCAAACATTGGCGGCTGTTAATAAATTATTTCAAGAAGCTACCGGCTTGACCATCCATGGAAAATTTTTAGCTGAGTGTATACAACAGGCCTATGCGCAGATCCCTGAAGAGAGATTGATTAACCTTGCATTAGAGCAGGTTGCTAAGGTTGATGTAAGTCTTAGTCAAAGAGAAACAGTTTATAGCAGAACTATAGCAGGAGGATCTCCTCTTAATTTTTACAAAGATATGTCAGCTGTATTTAATGTGCGTACAGCTGCAGGGGTAGCTAAACCATTTTTTTATATTCCTTACAATCCTAATTTATATGTACTTGATCATCCAGCACATATGGACTTAGCAAATACACTTGGAAACTGCTTTGGTGAATCACTGATGTTTCTTCAGCGGATTAATGGAGAAAGTCCTGCTATCACAAATATTTGTCCGGAGAGGGACTTAATAAATTTTCAGCTCGACCAATCGAGAAAAATATTTGGTTGTAAAAAGATAAGCAGAATAGACATCGTAGAAAAGACAAGAGACCGAGGGCATTTGTTATGGGATGACATAAAAACCATTTTAATTAAAGCTCCTGAGTCAAAGCATGGTGATTTATGCTTATGTAGATTTGATGGCGGTTCGATTGTAGGGCATGATGCAGAGGTTAAGCATGTGCTGGGTTTAATTAAATTAAATTCCGATGACTCTCCTTATAAATATGTTGTTTATGACTATAATTTTGGTGTGTTCGGCTGCTCTAGTGCTGCACAGTTGAAAATTTATTTTGAAATGGTATTAGAATATTATTCAAAGTTTTATATTTTTAAATTAGATAAATATGCTGATGTCTCTGAGAGTTGTAAGCGATTTATTAGCAATATTAAGCCTGTAGATGAACCTAATCCATTAACTCCTTGTGAGCGACATTATTGGAGTCAGCAGCGTTTAGTACTTTTGGCTAAATATGGTAATATTAGCTCACTTCGTGGAGTTAATTTTGTCTTTGATATAATTAAAGCAATGCCACCTTCTAGAGAAAAAGCTGAGATTGACCACGCTTTATTGGGAAATAAAGATTTTCCTCATCTTCGTGAAGTCTTTAGCGGTGCAGGGGATGTTAGATTGGCGGTTAGTAATAGTAGAGAAAGCTTTTTTTGCAAACATGAAAAACCTCGTTCGCTTATACCTGTTGAAGCAGCCCTTACTTTAGGGATAAAAATATAATATACACATATTACAGACTTAACTCTCATATAGACAAATAAACTGCTGTAGGTTGGGCCTTAGTCCTTAACTTAATAGTAGTGGACGGAGGGTTATGGGCCTAGCCCAACCTACTGTTATACAATCATCATAATTCCCAACGGTATTAATTTAATGTGCTATAATATTAGCATATAGATTTAAAATTGCTCTGTTGTGGAGTACTGACAATGATGAAATTTCTTTTAGACAAAATCAAGAAAGTCCTTCCTGATTTAAATGGGGCAATGAACTTAGGCATCGTAAAGTATCTTAGTGAACAGTTAGATATTGATTTAAAGAAATTAGCAGCTAATGATCGCTATTTTATGGATACAGCCGAAGGTTTTATCGATTATTATTCTCCACATTTTGAAGATCAACAAAAAAACAAACAAGCTCTTCTTGAAAAATATCTAGAAGTTTTGGCTTTAATTGAAGCAACTATAATGTTGATTGAACAGAAAAAGAAAGAAGAAGCTGAACTACTTTTAGCTGAAGTTACGCCAGAAAATAAAAAAAAAATACGTGAAGTACGTAAATCAATCAGTGGATTAATATGTATCAAAGACCCAGCACTTTTACTAGCAAGAAACGATATAAAAAAAACCATTTTAAAAATAAAAGAAATTGATAAGGATCGTAAAGAACTTAGAAAATTAGTTAAAGAATTAAAAGATGATGATAATTCTGGATGTGGCTTATTTAAGTTGTCAGAATCCAAAAAGAGTATTTCTAAAGAGGAACTACGTTTATTTTTAAACAATAAACCAGCATTTGCATTGTTTGGCACAAAAGTGTTTTTCATTTATAAAGATGGTAGCAAAACTAGATTAACTGAAAATGCATCTCCTGAACTTATGAGGATATTTCCTACTAACTATGATGAATGTGAGGCTGCAACTTCAGAGCAAATTAGGAAAATAGAATTATGCGTTATCGACTATAAATCCCCAGTTATTATAAAAATGTCTGATGATGAAAGAATGATAAAAGAAGGACTTAAGCTGCAATTAGAGATTAAGATGCAAGGAGTAAGTAAGGCAAAAGGAGTTGAAAAAGCAGAAAAAAAGAGAAGTAGTTTAGAAGTTCAACTTGCTATCCATATGAAACTACAGGCAAAAATTCCTCATGGGTTAATGGATATAAAAAGAGTGCTTTATATCCTACAGAATAAAATAAAAATAAATGAAGAGATACCTATACTAGAACTTAAATTGAAAAAAGAAGGTTTAACTGGAGATGAAAGAGGCAAGCTTACACAGGAATTAACTGAATTACAAAAGAGTTTTGAATTTTTTAAATTAAGCGATATCTTTTCAGATGAGAAAGAAATAGAGGATATGTTTTCAGATCTTAGAGGCTTAATGAAGACAAGTATAAAGGATTTCCAGGAAATAGTTGTTCATGGTGGTGATTTTAATGCTCTATTGCATAAATCTACCGGATTTTATTGGGAAAATTTATCTCTTTATAGACAAACATTATTAGCTATAGATAAATACCTTAAAGATAAAACTAGCTTGACTACTCAAGGAAAAGTTGTAGCAGAATCTGTATGTGAAGCAATTAGAAAGTTACCTACAGAAAGAGAGATTATTGATGCTTTACAAAAAATTACTAAGGTGGATGAGGACTTTAGTAAATGTAAAGAAATTTACGATCCTAAGAAAGAACCTTTCGTTGGCTTTTTCAGTAAATTACCAATGTTTACTGAACTTATGGAGTATTTCAAACAAAAAGGAGGGGACTTTTTTTATGTTCCTTATAATGCTCATTTATATGTGCTTGATCACCCATCACATACGGACTTAGCTGATGCGCTTGGAAATTGCCATGGTGAGGCAATGATGTTTCTTCAACGAATAAATGAAAAAAAACCTACTATTAATAATATTTGTCCTGAGTCTGATTTAATTAATTTTCAGCTTAATCAGTTAAAAAAAATATCTTCTAGTAAAGAGGTAAAGTCATTAGGTTATGGCGTTGTACCTCCAGATGTAAGAGGGGTTACATGGGATGATATCAAAGCTACGGTACAAAAAGAAGTTAAGTCAGAGCATGGTGATTTATGCCTGCTTAAATTAGATGGCGGTGAGAAGGAAGGTCGTAGTGATGAGATTGGTCATCGTATAGCTCTAATAAAATTAAAATCTCCACCTGCAAAATATAAGTATGTAGTTTATGACTATAATTTGGGAGCTATGGGTTTAAGTGATGATTTACAACTGCAAGAATATTTTAATAAAGTATTAAGCTACTTTTTGCCGTTTAAAAAATTTGATTTAGAAAAGCATGGCGAGGTAAATACAAATTGCTTGGAGTTTATTGATAGCATTAGACCTACATCCAATGCTAGTTTGGATACTGTTTGTAAGCGAGACTACTGGAATAAACAACGTCTTATGCTATTAGCAAAATATGGTGATAATAATCCACAAAACGGGCTTCGTAAGGTGTTGGAAAATACTGGCATGCTTAGTCCTGCAGATAGAATTTCTATTTACGAAGCCGTATTAGAAAATAAAAATGTGTCTTTGGGTGAACTACTTACATGGTCAATTGAATCTAATAACTTAGAATTTATTGAAAAACTTTTGGTGCAGGATTCCATTAAAGATTTTGAATATTTAGAAACAAATTTCGCTAACGAAGAAAAAATCGCTCAACTGGTATCGGATGGTAAAGTGCCTGCCGATGTAGCACCTCAGGTATTTAATAAAAATAAAGCTATTATTTTAGCGGCATATAGAAAAGATAGTTCAACTATTAAATTTGCAGATGAGAGTATTGTTGTGTCATTGGTTAAAAGTAAGGACGTTAAATTAAGCGATGCTATAGTAGGAAATGAGAAAACAATGTTATATAAATTGATACAACTTTCCATTAAAAAATTTGATATAGAGCTGATGATAGAAATTTTAAATAATAGATCTTTTTTAAGCGATGATATTAAGTATTCTAATACTGGAATTTATAACATTGAACGGGATATAATTTTTCTTTTGGATAATGGTAAAATTGATGCACAACTAGCATGCAGTGTATTTAGGACAAATATAGAGATTGTTAATGCGGCTTTTAAAAAAAATAGCGATAACTTAAAATATGTTGATTTAAAGATGGTTAGAGAGTTATTGCGAATTGGTTATATCAAAGCTCGAGATGTGTATAATGTATTTGGGAATGATATTGAATTTGTAAAGGTTGCTTATGAAATGGATTACGACCTATCTAAATCTTCAATAAAATTTGTGGATAGTTCGCTAGTAAAAGAACTTGCCAAAGATCGTAGATATTTAAATCAAGACCGGGTAAATTTTTGCAAAGCATTTAGCACAAATAAGGATGTTGTATTAACCTTGTATCAAGTAGCTCCACCAGATCAAGATATACTTCAATATGCAGATAAGTCTTTAATTATAGCGCTGATTGCAAGTGGTGACTTGAAAAAATCAGCTAAAATCATGGATGAAAGCGATCTTAAAAGTGTATGCCATTTATTTAATAAGGATGAAAATGTTGTATTAGCGGCTTTTAGTAAGTCTCATGATCAAGAAGGTTTACTTCAAATTATTAATAAAGACTTACGCAAAAGGTTAATTACAGAAGGAAAAATACCTCTTGATGTTGCTGCAAAAGCATTTCCAAAAGATGAAAATTTTAAATTAGGAATCAAGATTCAGAAACAATTAGAATCTTTATGTTCATTGAATAAAGCTGGATCTAACCTGATTAGTAATATTAAAGAGCTTAATAGTATATTCATATCAATTGGCAAAATTCCATTTGATAAGATTTTACAGAGCATCGATGAAATTGGTAGAGATTTATGTAAGCAATTAATTCTAAAGAAACCATCATTAGATATTGCTGCTCAAGAAAAATTATCAGTAGATCAAGATTCACTTCCAAGATTGAGTGGCGAAGATTTGCTTGCTAAATTAATGCAGCTTGCGGATATAAAAAATGGATTAATTCTAGCTCAATATCGTGAGGCCAATATTGGTTTAGGGAAAACTGTTGTTCCAGTAACATCTGCTGTTCCAGTAACATCTGCTGTTCCAGTAGCATCTGCTGTTCCAGTAACATCTGCATCTGCAGCAGAACAAGCTATTCAAAACAAAGCTGTGAATGAACGTAAATTATTGGAGGGAAATATTGAACAGCAAAGATTGTTGTTTATTAAATATTTAGATGAACTCAAAATTAAAACTAAAGTACTTATAAGCAAAAAAAATGAAGGAAATAAAAAATATTATAAAGTAGGTATGGTTGCAGAAACATTAAATTTTGTATTAGATGCTGCATCTAAAAAATTTTTTGCAACTCCTACTCGCTTAGAGTTCAAAATATTTAAAGATTCATGTGAAGGTGCAATACGTAATGTTGAAAAAGAATTTAAACAGCACCGGAGTATGGTTGGAAAAATTTGGAAGGGAATTAGGACAATTTTAAAGGGAATTATCGGAGTGATTGCCCTCTTAGCAGTTATTCCTTATTTTGCTATGGAAAGAAAATCAAAGCATAGTTTTAGAAACACTTTCTTCGCCAACTCTAAAACTGACTCATCTGAAAAATTAGCAACATTTGAAAAGGGAGCAAAAACAGTAATAGATGAGCTCGAAAAAAATTATCCACCTAAATCTTAAGTAGATTGTGTCTTGGCCCAACAAATTATAGCTCGGTATTTAAATTGTTGGGTCAATGCCCATAGCTGTCAGGCTACTGCCATTAAGTTAAGAAAAATTACTT
>CAMDMN010000033.1 GCA_945901965.1 Legionella genomosp. 1
ATTCTATTGGCTCTAAAGCTGCGGCTCGCTTTGCAGGATAAAAGCCAAAAAATATACCTGTAAAAACTGAAACTGCAAAGCCTGCCAATGGGGGCATTAAATGAATAATAAAAGGCCATTGACTAAAATATGCGACTATCCTTGTAAAAATTAACCCAATAACAACCCCAAAAATTCCGCCAAATAAAGACAATATTACTGACTCTGACAGAAATAATAATTGGATTTCACTATTTTTAGCACCAACCGCTTTCCTAATCCCTATTTCTTTTTTACGCTCAGATACTGAAACAAGCATAACATTCATAACCCCAATTCCACCAACCAACAATGAAATCCCACCAATAACGCCAAGCAATAAAGTAAAAATTTTCCCCTGGCTTTCCATGCTTGCTATAATTTGTTTAGCAGATCGCACAAATATATTTAACGTAGGCTCCTGTTTAGTTAAAAGCTCTTTTATCTTAAAGATAACCTCATCAATTTTAATATCTGATTTTAATAATAATACTGCATTATTAATTTTTACATCTTTGCTTACTAGTGCCATTGAGGTAATCGGAATAATTACCGATTGATTAATATCTTCATTAAAAAATCCATTTTCTTTCCATGGTTTTACTACCCCAATAATTGTGTACAATACACGCCCGATAAGTAATTGTTTCCCTATAGGATTTTCAAAACTAACCTGCCTTAATTGCGTTAAAAGACCATTACCAATCACACAATGATGCTCATATTTATCTAGAAAAGATACAAATTTACCTTCATCTAATTCAATATTAATAATACTAGCTAAAGACTCATCCGCCCCAATTACCACTCCATTTAAAGCCTGCCCTTGAAAACTAATTGGCTGATATACCGTACTATAAGGCGCTATTTGTAATACATCTGAAATCATTGAAGGAAATTTTCGCCAAAAATTAAGCGATATTTGCTCATTAGGACTACTATTATTAGTTACTTTCTTTTGATATACCGAGACCGAAAGTAAATCCGTACCTAAAACTTTAAATTGAGCCAAGGCTTTTTCAGTTGCTAATTGACCACAACTTATTAATGCAACAACTGCCGCTGTGCCAACTAAAATACCTAAGACTGCAAGAAATGATCTTAATTTTGCCGCCATTATGTTAATTAGCGCTTGCTGACAATGATTAATAAGCGTCATTGACTACTCACAATTTTTCCATCAACAAGGGTAATACGGCGCTCACAAAGTGAAGCTACCTGCTCATCATGCGTAACTAATATAATTGTGCGCCCTTCATTATTAAGCGCTGAAAATAAATTCATTATCTCTTTACCCGTTCGCGAATCTAAAGAGCCTGTTGGCTCATCCGCAAGTATAACTTCCGGATCGCCAACTAATGCTCGCGCAATCGCTATTCGTTGCTGCTGCCCGCCGGATAATTGTGTCGGACGATGAGAGGCAAAATCCTCCATCCCAACGCGCTTTAATACATCGTTGACTTTTTTATTGATTAATTCTTGAGGTATAGCGCGATATATTAAAGGTAGCGCTATATTTTTTATGGCATTAAAGCGTGGTAATAAATTAAATTGTTGAAAAACAAAGCCTATAGATTGATTCCGTAATTTAGCAAGTTCATCTTCAGATAATCCCGCGACATCATTACCTTTAAGTAGATATTTGCCATTATCAGCCTTATCCAATAAACCAATAATATTCATCAGAGTTGATTTACCAGATCCAGAAGCTCCAACAATTGCAATCATCTCGCCTTTATTTACATCAACTGAGACTTTTTTTAAAATGATAGTTTCAACCATTCCAATATGATATTTTTTAACAATATTAGTTAGGGAAATTATAGGCGATGCTTTAGTCATATAAAATTACATCCCCAACTTTTAGACCTAAATCTACCACCACACTATCATCATAGACCGCACCAGTAATTACTACTTGCGGGCTAATAGCACCATCAGGCTTTTTAATATTAACCATATTTTTACCATTTTTTTGATAAATAGCACTCATTGGTACCATAATTTTATCTATTGATTCTACAGATAATTCAATTGCCGCACTCATGCCTACCTTTATCCATGATTGCTCTTTGGCATTTAAATTATTTACTTCAACAAAGGCCGTAAATGAAGGCAGGGCGCCTGCGTTACCTGCTGATGCCTGGGAATTAACTGTAACCAATTTACCTTTAAGCTCTTGCTGCTTAGCAAAAGCGGCCCCCCTTACAATCGCATTTATTCCTGGCTTGATTTTATCAATATCAACCTCAGGAATATCAATTTCCACACGGATCCCATGAAGATCGCCAATAAGGGCTAATACTTGCCCCGCCTTAAGAGGAGAACCTACAGTTATTCGTGAAGATTTATCATCATTTCCTTTGGGAGGATAAAGTAACACTCCGTTACTAGGTGATTTGATATGAATCAAATCATGTTTACCAGCAAGAGCCGTTCGCACTTTATTAAATTTAGCAAAACTTAATTTTGATAAATCTTGGTAATTCCCCTCTCCAGTATTTTTAAGCATTTCCGCTAATTTATGTTTAGCTTGCATTAATGCAACGCGATAATTATTTAAAGAAGATTTTTCGCTTAAAAAATTATTTTTAGAAACAAGACCTTCTTTCCATAAATCTTCTGTTCCTACAAATTTAGCTTGGTTTATCGTGTAATTATCTTTTGCTTTTAAATATTCTGTCAGCGTTTCATTATATTGTTTTTGTAATTCAAGCGAATTTAAACTAAATATTTCTTCACCTTTTTTAACCTGCTCACCATAATGATAATGCATAGTTTCAACTACAGCTTCCATAGGAGAAGTTATGGTATTTTCCTTAATTGGCTGGATATTTCCGGTAAAATATAGCGTTTTATTTAGCGTTTTTTGCTGAACTGTATATCTATTTTGTACCTTTTTTTGTTGGGAATTTCCACAAGAAATGAGGAATAATGCCGTCATAATGAGTAATAATGAACTTACACGTTTAATAATCATTGACCATACCTCAAATTAATTTTCCAATATGAAAGTGTCGTTCCTAATATACGCTGCAATGCTGAAAATTGATTTAGATAACCAATTTTTGCATTAATTAACCCAATTTGTGCTTGAATTAACTGATTTTGCGTATTAGATACGTCAAGCGCCGATGCAATACCTGCTTGTTGCTTCTTTTTTTCCAATTCATAAGACTTAAAAGCTAGCTCCACCTGACGCTCTGCTAACTCATAACGCCTAACCTGGCTCTTTATATTAGTAATTGTATTTTTAATCATTGTAATTAATGCTCTTTTGGCTGCAATTAAATTTAATCTATCTTTTTCTAAACGAACTTTTGCAGAAATTACCTGATTACGCCGATTTAAATCATGCAATGGAATAGTTAACGTAATACCAACGGTTTCGTTAATATTATTACCATTATAAATACCCTTAATACCGCCAACATTCTGCGCATCTACACCGGTCATAGTTCCTGCTTGCAGATTTGCTGTTGCATCAAGTTGCCATAGTTGCTGATTTTTAGCGAGCTTATACGCTCGTTCATCAGCTCTCATTGCCATTTTTAATGCTAAATATTGCGAATTATTCAATAATGCCTTATCAATTGATTCTTTAAGATTAGGAATTACTATCTTTTTAAGCTCAACATCATTAGGAACGCTAAGCCGCATATCAGGATCAAGTCCTATTGTTTGTAATAAATCTTGAGCTGTAGTTATAAAATCATTTTCTGCCTGCAATACCATCAAATTTAAGGATTCAATTTGATATGATTGTTGCACATTTGCCGTAGGTTCTAATTGACCCGCGGCTATTTTTTTCTCATTAATATCATATGATTTCTTGGCTTCATCTAACTGCCTTTTCTGATTTTCTAAATTATTTCCACTTAAAATTAACGCTCGATATGAAGAAATCACTGTAGTTATTTGATCAATAACGGATTGCTGTAAATTGACTTTATTTAACCACTCACTATCAATAGCGTTCAATAAACCAGAAGTATTAGCATCTAAGCCAAAACCACGAAGTAATGGCTGTGAAATGGTTAAATTTAATAGAGGATTATAATTGCCTATAGGTGCGACGTTATTATCCATCGATAAAGTCGCTTGCGTTCCCAATTTAGTTTTTAAATCAAATTCGGGGCTGCCAAAATAACTACGTTTTACAGCATTTCCAACGCCTGAATATCGACTTTTTTCAATTAAAGCGGTTCCTGCAAGTGCATATTGCAATTCAAATTCGTTATGAGCTAAGCGCAATTGATAGCGCTGAATCACTCTATCTAATTCTGCATTTTGAATATTTGGGTTATAACGTAGTGCTAATAAAATTGCTTCACGCAAAGTTAAATATAATTTCTTTTTATGCAGAGTAGTTGGAGAAATTGGCAAATCTATCCAATTTTTAAGCATATATTCTGGATTTTTAATCGCGGTATCTAACCGCTCTTTTGCCTCATCAACCTTTTTCTTTTCAAGAGCGCTATCATCAGACCAACGATAAATAGAAATAGAAGGCTTAACATTACTATCTTTTGCATTTGCCAAAGACCATAAAGCACTATGAAAAAACATAGTAAATATGAGGAAAATTTTAACACATCGTACAAACATAATTTTAAAATCTCAAGACTTATATTTTACAAGGCACAACAAATCGTTGCAGATCTTGTAAACGCAATGCGGTTAATTGCCCGCCCCAGAAACAACCAGTATCTACGGCATGAATTCTAGGATGAGGACAAATTCCTTTTAAAGCCGCCCAATGACCAAAGACAATGTCAGCATCAATCTCTTTACGATTAGCTAACATATACCAAGGGTATAAATTTGACGGCGCTTGCTCTATAGTTCCTTTAAAATTTAAAACCAAATTCCCACGTTCATCACAAAACCGCATTCTAGTAAAATAATTACAAATAACCCGTAACCGTGGCATGCCGGTTAAATCATCTGACCAATGATTAGGCTCGTTACCATACATATGAGTTAAAAAATCACGAAAATTTTCATGCCTTAATTCTGCTTCTAACTCTAAAGCTAATGTCTTCGCCTGTGCTAAATCCCAAGTTGGCGCAATACCTGCATGACAGATTACAAAATTTAATAAAGAATCATGATATAAAATAGGCTGCATACGTAACCAATGACCTAACTCTTCACAATCAGGAGCATTAAGCACTTCTGTTAAAGTGTCATCATGATTATCTAATTTATTAGGGCTAAAGATTTTACTTAATAAATGTAAATCATGATTGCCCAAAGTAATCCGCGGCGTTAAAGGCAGATTTTTAATAAATCTTAAAGTATCTAAAGACTGTGGCCCACGGTTAACTAAATCCCCGACAAACCAAAGTCTGTCGTTAAATTTATCAAAATTTATAGCATCAAGCAGGGAAAGAAGCGACTTAAAGCAACCCTGGACATCACCAATTACATAATCAGCCACCGCGAGTTTTCCCTGATTGTAAAGTTTTTGACTTCTCTTCAGCTGCCTGCCATTCACCTTTGCTAGATAACGATTGCATTGCTTTCGAAGATTGTTTTTGATCTATTCTATTAAATTCTTGGCGATTAATTTGTGCCTGATATAAAAATTCCATTGACGACATTGATGAAACTTTGCCTGTTTGAGTATTGTGAACTTGTACATTTTCAGGTAATGCTATGGCATACTCAGAAAATACAATGCCACTATGCATTTCATGGGTTTTAGATTCTTCGAAACGCGATATTGCAGAGCCATCAGCGCCTATACTATGTAAACCTAAAGATAAGAACGCCGCCTGCGCTGCTTGCCAATTTTTATATTCAGGATGCTCACGCACAAACCACTTAAATGACTCAACTGACATCAATAAACCACCAGGGACATATAATAAAGGCGCTTTATTAAGAAATATTTCGCCTGACGCTAATTTCTCAGTCAGCCAATTAATAAATTCCACACCAATTAAGCGTTCTTTTTCGGCAAGAGAATCAGGATTTGTATCAACAAAAGTAGATATTCTACCTTGCCTTCCGCCACGAGTAGCCAAAGACCTAACCAACATTTCATTAAAATAACGGCTAATTGCAATTGCATCTGCACGAACTAAAATCGCGCCTAGTGTACCTGCTCCACGTGAATCCTCAGACAAAAGGGCAAGCCATACAGTCAAAACTTCAGGATTAGAAATAATCCAAGCAAAACCTTCTGTAGGCATTAAAGCACGGGCTAATAATATATTTAACCGCCGGCGCAAATCAGCATCACCTTCGGGAAGAAACAGGAAACGATAATAGCTAGCAAAAGATGTCATCGATTCTAATAAAGGCGCCCAAGACTTTAAAAATGTGCCATTAGAGTCAAATAATTCGACACGATAGTCAATTTGTAGTTTACCAATCCCTTGTAAAATCCCCGCAGTTAATAAAGCATAAAGCCATAATTTCTGATCATTTGACAAATCAGACGCTTCATCTTGCACCACATGTTTTCTAAAAAGATCTAAAGCGGCTTCGGTGCGATTTAGAGCATGATCAACTAAACCGCCAGGCAAGGCATAATAACTATTTGTCGTTTCTGGCATGTTTTGGCAATAATTAACCAGGTTATTTATTAAGCTTGAAACCATGCTTTTAAAAATATCAGGAGAAAGGGCTGCATTAGCTTCAATTTTATTAATTAAGTCTCGACGCTTTACATCTTTTAAAAATTCTAACGGCGAAACAATCGCGTTAAGATCTTTAATAGATTTTATATTAGTCCCTATAGGCTTTTTACCATGGCGTTTAAACAAGACTGCCTCCTTAAAAAGAGTCAATGAAATCCAAAACCATCATTTTACACTAGTTGGCAATAAATTTCGCTATCTGGACATATTCGCTGACAGAAATTTGTTCAGGTCGCTTGATAGGATCAATTCCTAGTTCAGTTAATTCTTTTGCGCTAATTATTGTTTTAAGATTATTTGCGAGAGTTTTACGTCGCATTGCAAAAGCTTTAGCCATAAAACTTTCAAATGCGGAAAATTCAACCGCATCATAAGGGGAAACTTTATAAGGTGTTAACCTAACTATAGCTGACTCAACTTTAGGCTCTGGATGAAAGGCTGAGGAAGGTACAATAAATAACTGCTCCACTTCACAAAAATACTGCAAAACCACCGAAAGCCGCCCATAAGCTTTACAACCAGGAGTCGCCGCCATTCGCTCGACTACTTCTTTTTGTAACATGAAATGCATATCTTCAATATGCTTAAAATAACCTAATAAACAAAAAATTAATGGCGTTGAAATATTATAAGGTAAATTACCAATAATCCTAAGATTATCGCCAAACTGACTATAATCAATTTTTAAGGCATCGCCATTTACTAATTTAAAATTTGGATAAGCACTAAATTTATTAACCAATAATGCTTGTAAGTCAGTATCTATCTCAATCGCTATTAAAGAATCTAATACATCTAATAAGGGACCCGTGATAGCCCCCAACCCCGGACCGATTTCAACGACATGATCTGTTTTAAGTGGATTAAATGCACGCAAAATATCATCAATAACATGCTGACTTTGCAAAAAATTCTGTCCAAACCGCTTACGAGGAATATGCCGCATGATCTACCTAAGATAAAAGATACAATTATACCTTTTTTTATAACTGCCCACCACTATCAATGGTGGCGCTAGTGTATGTTAAATGTAGGGTGGGCAAAGAAGCAAAGCGACGTGCCCACCATTCAAAACCTTGGGTGTCCGTCCCGGTCCGTCCCTGGTAGCGCTGGTGTAAATGAACCGTACAAAAGCTTAAATCAAGACATGATTAGGTTATTCCCCTTTTTCAAACTAAATATACTGGACATGATATCTCGTATCATTAATAATTCCCTATAAATTATAACAATGAAAATATACCGTGCTAATTTCACATCGAGTTTCTACTTCACAAGTAGTATTAGGGGAAATTAAAAAACAATTAACCCAAGATAAAAATCTCTCTCAGTCTTTACAAGAAGTATTAAGTTTAGTTGACCAATTAGCCACTTTTGATCTTGGACAATTTTTATTACAAAATAAAGGGCTTAATGGGTACTGGACAGCTTACGCCATACTGTATGGGAAGAACAAAGAAAATATGTCGCCCCTTGAAGATTGGCTAATCAATAAAGCACCTGGCATCCTGGCAACTCAGGAGCGCTTTGGTATTTTTCAGAAAGAAATTTTAAAGCGTCTCAAGCCTAACATACATATTGCCTCTTTACCCTGTGGCTTAATGGAAGATTTCTTAAGTTTACCGCCTGATTGTTTAAAAGATATCAATATAACCGGTATTGATTTGGATAATGATTCTTTAAAACTTGCCCATGACATTGCTCTTGAGCGCTCCATACTTAATTGTCAATTAATAAAACGAGATGCATGGGATTTAAATTTCCATGAGTCCTTTGACCTTATTACTAGTAATGGATTAAATATATATGAGCCAAACACTGAGAAATTAATAGATTTTTATCAAGAAATTGCTAAAGCATTACGCCCTAATGGTGTGCTAATAACAAGTTATCTTTCTCATCCAGATGATAAAGCAAAACCACCGACTCAAAAAAATATTAGCCTTGAAGATGCATTAAAACAAAAAACCATTTTTCAAGATATCATTCAGGCGAAATGGCAATGCTACCAAACAGAAGAGACCATTCGAATACAACTGAAGAGTGCAGGATTCACCATTGAAGAAATAATTTATGACTCTCAATGCTTATTTCCAACTGTTATTGCTAGAAAATAAGGAAAGGGGATGCTTTATGTGTCATGCGACTGGAACCGATTGCCTGATTACTTAAGTATAGGTTATGGAATTTTTTTTCAACGGAGGCAGACTAACTACCTTAATTCACCAAAATTAAAATCCTCAATTTTTAAACTAAGATTTGTTCCATAATAACGACAAATTGCATCACGAAATGACTTTGCTCGTTTTGGTAGGCCTTCATTACAATAAGTCTTTACTTGTTGATATATATCTTCTTTAAATTGCTCTTTATTAGCCGCCTCACCATTTAAATTATCAATACTCACAGAAAATTTAAATGAGGCCGCTAGTGATAATATCCACTCCAAAGCCTGAGGTTTTACCTCAACTTTTTGAAAAATATCTTGTTCTGCCGCAGTTCTTCCATCGGGAGCATACCAATACCCAAAATCAAGCAGCTTACGACGCTCTTCACCTGCAATCAACCAATGAGAACACTCATGCAAGGCGCTACTATAAAAACCATGGGCAAAGATAACTGAATGATGTGGGTTGGATTCATCGGCGGGAAGATAAAGCGGCTCATCACCGCCTTTTACTAGTTTGGTATTATATTCTTTTAAAAAACTATTATTAAAAATAAAAATTAAATCTTCATATTGATGCATGAAAAAGCTCGTGGTCTTAATTTTCTTTATTTGAACAAATTATAATTTTGTCCCGTTTAATGCAACTCCACCCAGGTACGTCATCCAGAGCGCGTGTTTTTGCGCGAAGGATCCCCTGAATGTTGCACAATTTTCTGCAAATGGAGATCTCTCGTTGCACTCGGGATAACGTACCTTAAGGAGTATCCATTTAACTATTATTTACAACATCCATAATCATGTGAACCAAAATTTTCTATTTCTTCATCACTCTCTGGTCCTTCTATAATTGCTGGAAGTGAAGTAGAAGCTTCTTCAAATCTATTTTTTGCGGGATTATATGTTGCAAAAAATTTTAAAGGTTTTTTTGGCCCCGTTGGTACTATTGATAGATCTGGGATACTATTATTACTGCCACTACCAGACGCAGGAAGTACATTATCATTACTTTTTTCAGATGATTTTGCATGATTATATACATTTACTAAAGCTTTTACACCTTTACCTAGCAAACCACCTAAGATTAAGAAAGGAGACCAAATAACTGCGCCTATTGATTGCATTAATCCTTTAAAACTAAGCCCCTCATGATTAAATAACCGTGATGTAATTGTTTCGCCTAAAGTTTTACCATTATATGCATCTTTAGCGCCATAATATAGATAGCCTAAACCAATAACGCCATAAATTGCAGCTAAGGCCAGTCCTAAACCTCCGGCGACAGCTCCGTAAGTTCCTGTAGATGCAACGGCAGTATTTGAGTTGGTCATCGCTAAATATGATATAAGTGCACTGGCTAAGATAATATTTAATGATAAAATTATATTTTTATAGATACGAGCCACTTAGACACTCCAAAAACTTGCAATATGTTTTATAATTGTACCACAAATATGCTTAAGGTTTTATTAAGGAACTAAAGAGCTCTGACAGTAGCCTGGTTAGCAGCAACCGGGATCACGGCCAAACATCCCGGTTGCTGCTAACCAGGCTACGATAACTAAATGGCTATCAGCTTAGATTTTTTATAAAATCCTATAAATTTAAATCTCAAAAAATGCTAAACTATATTTATGAAAAAAAATATCCTAATAATAAATACAGGCGGCACTATAAGCTCTGTTAAAACTTCTAAAGGCTACGAGCCAAAACTTGGTTACGTCGAAGCCGATATTAAGAAAATAAATGCGTTAACCGACCCTAAAATGCCTAATTATATCATCAAAGAATATAATCCATTGCTAGATTCATCTAATATGACAGTTAGCGATTGGAACCAAATTGCTAAAGATATCGCCGATGAATATGATAATTTTGATGGTTTTGTAATTTTTCATGGTACAGATACGATGGCATATACAGCATCTGCTTTATCTTTTATGCTGGAAAATTTAAATAAAGCCGTAATTATTACCGGCTCACAGATTCCCTTATCAGAAGTGCGCAATGATGCTGTAGATAATATAATTACATCTCTTTGGCTTTCAGCAAATTATCCCATCAAAGAAGTTTGTATTTACTTCAATCAAAAACTACTCCGCGGTAATCGCTCCCAAAAAATCAGCTCTGATCAATTTCATGCCTTTGATTCGCCAAATTTCCCTCATCTTGCAACTATTGGAATTGAAATAGAACTTAATAAGCGTTTATTACTTAAAGAAACTGATAAAAAATTCCATAAGCAAACAATTAACCCGCACTTTATAGCAAACTTTAGAATATTCCCAGGCTTTGCTACAGAAGTATTAGAATACATTCTAAAACAACCTGTGCGCGGCTTAGTGCTTGAAACCTACGGGGCGGGCAATGCACAAAATAATGATCCGCGATTTTTACGTTTATTAGAAGATGCGTGCCTTCGCGGAGTCGTAATTGTAAATTGTAGTCAATGCCATCATGGGCGTGTCGAAATGAACCAATATGCTACAGGATACACATTAAAAAAAGCGGGCCTTATCAGTGGCCATGACATGACACCAGAGGCGGCTCACTGTAAACTATTATATCTCTTAAGCAAATATTCAAATATTGCCGAAATAAAAGAGATGATGGAAAAAAATATCTGTGGTGAACTTAGTAGGAATTAAGCAAAATGCCTTTAAATATTGTCATCCTGGCGGCAGGCCAGGGCAAACGCATGAATTCATCAACGCCTAAAGTTCTACATAAATTAGGCGGAATAGCTATGTTGCAACGAGTCGTTAATACAGCCTCTTGTTTAAATCCCGATGGGATCCATATAATTATTGGCCATGGAGGCGATAAAGTTAAAGAAGCGCTGCCTCATTTAAAGGTAAATTGGATACTACAAGATAAGCAATTAGGTACAGGGCATGCGGTATTGCAAGCTTTGCCACATATTCCTAAAGATAGTCTTGTTTTAATATTATCAGCCGACGTGCCATTAATTCAAGCCGGCACTTTAGAAATGCTAATTAATCTTACAAAAGAAGATAACAAAGCACTTGCTTTACTATTAGCTACTATTACCGATCCAACTGGACTTGGTCGTATTACAAGAAATGAGAATAATGAAGTTACAGCGATTGTCGAAGAAAAAGATGCTACCGAAATTCAAAAACAAATTAAAGAAATTTACTCAGGAATTTGTTGTACAAAAGCTGAAAATCTTCTTAAATGGTTACCTAAATTAACCAACTCCAATGCTCAAAAAGAATATTATTTAACGGAAATAATTGCTCATGCTATTGCTGATAAAATCGCTATTTTATCTTTAGAAGTTAATGATCATATGGAAATTTTTGGCGTGAATGATCGCCTACAATTACAACTTTTAGAACGTCGATGGCAAAGAAAAGTAGCCTCGGATTTAATGCTAAAAGGAGTAACAATTGCTGATCAAAAGCGCATTGATATTCGTGGTGAATTACACTGTGGCAAGGATGTATTTATCGATGTAAATACCATATTCAGCGGAAATGTAGTTATTGGCGATGGTAGTATAATCGGTGCTAATTGTATTTTAAATGAAGTTACAATTGGGGCAAATTGTGAAATTCATCCTAATTCTTTACTTGATAATTGCCAAATAGATAACGGCGGCCAAGTCGGCCCCTTCGCCCGCCTTCGCCCTGGCACACATTTAGGTGTTAATAGCAAAATTGGCAATTTTGTGGAAACCAAAGCTGCAGTTTTTGGAGAAAATTCTAAAGCTAGTCATTTAAGCTATTTAGGTGATGTGACTATTGGTAACGATGTAAATATAGGTGCGGGTACCATAACCTGCAATTATGATGGCGTTAATAAACATAATACAACTATCGAAGACGGCGCTTTTATTGGCTCTGACACTCAACTAGTAGCGCCAGTAACCGTAGGAAAAAATGCAACCATAGGCGCTGGCAGCACGATAAGAAAAAATACTCCTGCTAATGAGCTAACTCTTACCGTCACAACACAAAAAACAATACCAGGGTGGAAAAGACCTATAAAATCAGCGCCCAAATAACATAGTAGCCTTGATGCAGCCATATCATTACCCACAAGTATGATTAGTTCGTGTAGCCTTGATGCAGCGCAGCGTAATCAAGGTTTATTTAAAAGCAAAAACTTGTGGAT
>CAMDMN010000034.1 GCA_945901965.1 Legionella genomosp. 1
GGTGGGCACGCTATCGCTTTGCCCACCCTACGTTCATACCTTTAAGTAGTGCCATTAGGCCCTGATCTTGCCTAATAAAACTCGTCAAAATTATGTGCGTTCAGCTACAATATAAAGTTGATTTCCTGATGAAAAGCAATAATCCATAAAAAATAGTAAATAAACTAAATGAGCCAACCCCTTTGTTACGGTAGTATATTTTTTATCATGAAATACGTTATAAAGCGCTTCAGGCCGTAATATATTAATAAATATTTTATAAAGAGAATGAACTGGGAAACCATGCTTCCTTAACCTGATACATTTAAAACCATGAGTCTTGAGGCAGGAAATTAATTCCTCGCCCTGATAGTGTCGATAATGTCCAACCATCCTATCTGTTTTTCGAATTTTTCCACTTGGAACTGTGATAAGCAAATACTGCTTTGACATCAAGGCAAGATGTTTTATCGCCGCTTGCCAATTAATAATATGCTCTATCACCTCAGAACAAATAACCAAATCAAATCTTTTGTTTGGCCATGTTTCATATTCAATATCAATCGTCCTAAATTCAGCTTCAGGCATTTTTATTTTATTATTATGAACTATCTCGCTAGAAATATCGCAACCATAGGTATGTATGTTAAAGTTTCTTTGTATGTCATCCAGTAAATCAGGTTGCGCTGAGCCCACATCTAGGCAATCAGAGAATTTTAGCGATTTTAATAGGTTTAAGATAATTTTGCGTCGATGACGAGGCAAGGCAAGATAGCGCTGTGATTCAGCTGATTTAAGTGGTTGCTCCAACAACATTGTATTCCTTACGAAGAAGGGAGTCTTTCATTATGAAAAAAAAACAAGGGATTGTCTATTGGTGGCTGCCACTACTTGCATTGTGTTTAATAGCATATTGTCTTCAAATAAATATCTTTCTTTATAAAGACGTATCCATCCTATCTCATACGGCGGCATTGATGCTTGAAGGTCAAACTTACGCCCACGATATCTTTGAACCAAATCCTCCTATTATATTTTATTTACACATCCCGCCGATTATCCTAGCAAAGCTAACGGGTATAAAAATAATCTACTGTTTGCGTTTGTATTTGATAGCGTTAATCTTGCTTTGTGTCGTTTGCTCCCATTTTCTTTTTACGAAACTATTTAAGCAAGTTAGCATGCTTAGTTATTTAATGTCCTATGCATTGGCTTGCATATTACTATTTTTGCCTGCAGTTCAATTTGGACAACGAGAGCATTTTCTTCTTATCTTAACTATTCCCTACCTTTTGCTAGCGGCTTACCGCTTGGATGGGGGCGCTGTCAAAACTTCCTTTGCGATTTTAATAGGAATAATGGCTGGTATCGGCTTTCCCATTAAACCCTTTTTTTTACCAACACTTTTATTAATTGAGTTATTTTTTATTTATAGGAAAAAAAGCATATTTGGCTGGTTTAGAGTTGAATCAATAATTGCTGCATTAGTTATTTTATTTTATGGCCTTGCCGTCATCTTCTTTTACCCCGACTATTGGCATATTGTTTTGCCTTTATGGATGCCTTATTACCAAGGTATTGTTCAACCTTGGGGAGTTGTTATTAGCTCACCATTATTTTTGTTGTCTTGTGTGGCAATGGTATCGTCTTGGTTTGTTAAGCCATGTGATCCGCACAAAGGGATCAAAATAATTTTCTCCCTCGCACTTTTGGGTTATCTTATTACGTTTTTAATTCCTCGAGTGGATTGGTATTACCACATCATTCCAGCACTATCTATTGCATGCTTATATTTCGTATTGATTTTTGGCGAGCTGTGGGATAAAGCGACAAAGTCTTCTACAGCCACAGTGGAGATGGCATTGATTGGTGTATTAGCAATGATGGTTTTTTCTTTGCCGATTTTAAATGGAATCACTTTAACGAGCCGCTCAATTGCATATGCTCACTCAGATAGTCCTTTGAAAAAATTAATCACTTTTTTAAATCAACATGGGCCCAATAATTCATATGATTTTTTTAGTATGACCCATCAATTGTATGATTTGGAATTTTATTCAACAGCAAGTTACGTTGGGAGCTTTCCATTTTGTGGATGGGAATATAATCGCTCCTCGCTTAAAAACCATTCCATAGCTTATCAGAGGGAAATGCTACCATATGTGCTCAATATTCTACGCCATGATCTAGAAGATAAAAAACCACGATTTGTAATTGTAGATATCCCATCATCCGAACATTATTTAAATCATCGCATCGATTATCTTAAAAAATATTCCCGTAATAAGCATTTTAAAGAAGCATGGTCTCATTATGCGTATTCAACCAGCATCGGGCCGTATGAAATATATGAGCGACAACCCTCTTAAATAATAGGTTTATTTAGATATTTAGGTGGAATGAGCATAGTCCAATTCATTGTTTATAACATGGTATTTTTTATTAACATCTAATGCGCAGGAGTATGCCTTTTTAACATTATCATGTAATTTTTTGTAGTGCTCCTTTGCAACATAGTAAACATTAATGCCATCAAACATTACATAAATATAATTATTATTAATCAATATATTTTTCCATTTCTCATCAGATCGCGTAATTGTTCTTGGCTCTACCGCTTCTATAATAAAGACCCACGGCCTATGTTTTTTCAAATCAATACCATGCAATACTTTCGCTTCCATACCCTCCACATCTATACTAATAAAATTGATATCTTTCATATGATAGTCTTGCAAGACATCATTTAGAGGCCTCATAGGAACTGAGCGTGACGTATAAGAATATCCATCATGCAATGCTGTTTTTAAAACAGTGGGGTCGAATGTAGATAATACATCTACTAGTTTATTATTCTTTGTAGATATAACCGATAGAATTAGATTTTCAGATCTATCTGATATTCCAATGTTAAGATTAACATCATTTGGACGATATTTGATGAGTTCCCGATACCAATAATCAATAGGTTCTATGTTAATACCTCGCCAACCCTTCAAATAAAAATAATTGGTTACGGAATCGTTGTTAGGATTATTGGCACCAACATCAATGTAGGTACCTTTCTCAATATCTTTAAAAATAATGGCTAAAATAAAATCCTCCAAGAACTGAGAATAAAAAGTATTATTCTGCGCAAGGTTTGATTCTAAGCAAGACTTTGTAGTAACAAATTTGTGACCTGAGCTAGGGGTTTTTAGTAACTTATACAAAAAAAATATAATGAGCAGGGAGCACAAGATAATGCACAAATATTTAGTGGTGGTTGAGCTCCGGCTGGCACTCATGAATTATGCTCCGTATAGATTTTAATTATCAATGAATTCTCTCCAGGTTTTATTTTTAGAATAAAAAATACGGAATGATAAACTAGCAAAGATGTTATCCGATAAGGCCTCGAAATTCTATTATTTTAGGTGTTCTATGTCTTTTGCTGGAGGAAACACACATGTTGGCTTTTTTTCGTTATAATTGACAATTTAATGTAGTTGTTGTATAATTTTGTTAATGTTTGCGGCTTTAAGGAATTATAATGGGTAATCTTAAATTAGCGATTGATTTAATTCAAATCGGTTGGAACTACAGTATTTTCAAACCAATCTTAAGTAGATTTACCCTGCTAGGAGCTTTTTTTAAAAGGACCCCTCAACTAGAGCCAGCTGCCTCAGTATCTCATATAAACAACTATCAATTTACCTTTATGGACAATTATTTGAAAAGCTTGACATTTAGTCAATGGTTGTTTAAATCTTTTATTTCAGACCGTGGTCATTATGAGACTTTAAACGTGTTTCCTCAGGCAGTAAATATTGCAAAAATAATGAAAAACAAGGGCGTTTTTAATGCTCTTAATTTCAGTACCGCGCAGTCAAATCCTGCAGCAATTGACGCACTGGTTTTATTGAAGAAAAATGGAATATTAACAGAAGACATTGAAACTGCTATAAATCATCATTTTTATAATGCTGCCCCAATGCTCATGGCTAAATCTATGATTTATTTGAGCAAAGCTGGTATTTTAACGACACAGAATATAATTGATATGGATGAACGCTGTTCCGGATCGGGAGATTTAGGAAGATTATATACAGTTCATGAAGCGCTTAAGCAGTTGAGTGAAGCTAAAATCTTAGACAAACAAAATTTTGAAACGCTTATGGCTATGAGTAAAGATGAATTTGATCACCTTAGAGTAAGTGCAGACTTTAATTCCATTGACACAGTGGTGGAGATTTCTAACTCAGGATCAATAGTCAAACTATATAATCCTGATGATCGTGAAAGAAATATAGGGATTCTTGGACAATTTGGGTTTTTTAGTCACCCATCTGCTACAATTGCAGCACCAATTACCCCTGATTCAAGTTTGAGCGATAATCCACCTGATTCCCACAAAAAATCATAAAAAGATGAATTTTTTAAGAGGGTGCTTCACGTCCATATTAGTTGGCAGTCTGATTAGCAGCAACAGGGATTTCCATGATTGAAACCCTGGTAGCTGCTAATCAGGCTAAGTTATCTTAAAAACATCATTGCGCCATAATAATAAAACACTGATGTATCCGATGGTTTCTCTTAAAATCAAGATCTATAGTCTCGCCAGTAATATCCTTTACCGAATATTCCTCTAATATCTTTGGTGATAATTTAAAATGTCTTAAATTAGTAGAAAAATATAATTTTCCACCTGGGTATAATAAATGCACGGCGGCTTTAATCAGTGATTCATGATCCCTTTGAATATCCAAAGTTTCAGTCATGCGCTTAGAATTAGAAAAACTTGGAGGATCTAAAAAAATAACATCAAATCGCTCGCGCGTTCTTTTTAAATACGTCAAACAATCTTCTTGAATAAATTTATGTTTAGCAACATCAATTTTATTAAGCCTAAAATTCTCTTCCGCCCATTTTAAATAAGTATTAGATAAATCAACATTAGTAGTAAAAGCACCTGCTAAAGCCGCATGAACAGAAGCTGATGCCGTATAGCAAAAGCAATTAAGAAATTGTGTATCTTTATGCAGTTTTGCAAATTTAAGTCGTAATAAACGATGATCTAAAAATAAACCTGTATCTAAATAATCATATAAATTAACTTTTAATTTAGCCTCGCCCTCTTGAACCACCATAGCATTACTAGTTTGATTCATTTTTTCATATTGATCTAATCCCTTTTGTGGCTTTCGTTGTTTAATAACTAAATTTTTAGGTGAAAATCCTAAAACAAGAGGGACTACTTGATGCACTTCAAGGCTCCTTTGCTCAGCTTTATGCGGTGAGATTGATGCCGGCGCCTTATATTCTTGTAATACTGCATGATCATTATAAATATCGATTGCATAAGCATATTCAGGCAAATCCGCATCATATAAACGGTAGCAACTTATATTTTGGCGCTTCGCCCATTTATTCAAATGGTCAAAATTTTTCTGAAGACGATTCTTAAACATTTCAGCGCCAGCTGACAAGGGGCTATTATTTGAGCCTTTTAACTGATTGGTGGCATCAATAATAAATGAGTATAATTTACACTCCAAATGACCATTATAAAACATATGTTGTTTATTTGATCTAAGTCCTATTGCCTTAGCAAGCAATTGACTTCCGGTAAGAATAACTGCATCCCAACCCTGGTAATGAGCATGCATAACCTGACCTAATTCTTGGTATAAAGGAATTAAATCATTTTCTTCACCCATCCGCTCACCATATGGCGGATTAGATATCAATAATCCTTTTGTAGCGGTTGGTTTACAACGTGAAAGATCGAGAAGTTGGAAATCAACAAGTGAAGAAACACCAGCGCGTTCTGCATTTGCAGATGCTTTTGCAATTAGCGCTGGATTATTATCTGTACCACACAACTTAATTGGTAAAGGCTTTACTTCTTTTAATGCTTCAGCCCTAATTTTTTCCCATAATGAGCTTTGATGTTGAGCCCAATGATGCAAAGACTGATCATTACGAATTAATCCAGGAGCTACAAAGGCTGCGATCATGGCAGCTTCAATAACAATAGTCCCTGAGCCACAAAATGGATCATGCAAAGCAAAACCTGAGGCTGCTAATTGCGGCCACTTTGCTCGTAATAGCATGGCAGCGGCCACATTTTCCTTCAAGGGCGCGGTACCTGTTTCTATACGATACCCGCGCTGATGCATACTATAACCAGTTATATCAAAGCTAACAGTAAGAGAATCATTTTTAAGATATGCATGTATTTTAATATCTGGCTTATCTCTTGCAATAGCAGGTCTATCGCCATACATTTCACGGCAATGATCAACAATGCCATCTTTTATAACTTGTGCCCCAAACATGGTATTTCTTATTGCATCTGATTCACCATGAAATTCAATTGCTAAAGTTTTATCAATAGAAAAAACTGTTTGCCAAGGATATTCATGGCACAATTTATAAATAGTTTCTTGATTATGCGCTAAGCCATTAAACAAAATAACTTGAATGCGATTTGCAATCCGCGACCAGATACAAAGATGGTAAATAAGCGCTAAATTAGCCTCGCCATACACTCCCTGAGGACTAACGCGATTAACCTTTAAACCAAGTTCTTTAAGTTCTTCTTCTAAAAGATACTCCAAGCCCCTTGGACAACTTACAAATATTGAAAAAATCATTTTACAATAGACCTTATAAAGCGAAATAGCGCACGATGAGCGCCAGTATTTTGTTCTTTAGCATGATCATCAATGGCTTTTTTAATAAGTTGACGCAATTGTTGTACATCACTAGGTCTAAAGGTATCAATAAACTCTGTTAATGCCTCATTGCCCTCGGTCATAAGCCGTGTTCGCCAGATTTCAATATCATGAAAGATAGCAGTTGTAGCAGATTCATCAGCACGTAATGCCTCATAACTCGCAACAATTTCTTCACTATTGCCATTGCGCATCAATTTACCAATTAATTGTGCCTGACGTCTCATAGCCCCGTGACTTTTTATCGATTTAGCCTCGAGTATAGCTTTCTTTAAATTATCAGGTAGAGGCAAAGTTGTTAATTTTTCTAAGCTTAATTCAATAAGCTCCACCCCAATTTTTTGTAAAGCATCAGCGTCACGCTTTTGTTGTGATTTAGATTTTGGTTCATCCATTAGGAAACTCTTTAGATAATTGCAAAATTAAGGCTAATTATATACCTCTAGCGACTCATTTTGCGAACTAATAACAAGATTTCGTCTATCACGAAGATAAGTACGACCTATTGCTATGAAATTATAAATTAAAATACATAATAATAATGAATGTAACCAAGATACAGTTACGTGAGAGAATATTGGCAAGGTAATGGCGACACCTATACAGCCAGATAAACTTAATATTAAGGTTTTCTTCAATGGAATTTTATTTTGTTGTAGAAAAACTAAAGTAGTTAAAGGCTGCTGCATGGCACCTGCAGTCATCATAATTGGGAAAGCCACCAAAGGTGAAACGCTAAGTAAAAATAACACTCCTTGCACCATAGCAAATAAACCAATCCCAACCGATGTAAGTGCGCCACAAATTACCATACCAATAAAGCCTAAAATAAGCTTCCAAGAATGAAGAGCTACCACATCTCCCCCTGTAGGGAGTAATTCAAACTTACGGCAGACTAATAAAGTAATAATTAAGAGAAAACAAGAAAGCATAGAAAGCCTAATCGCTTGTTTTTTTAGCCGGCTAACTATAGCTCCACCAAATAAACCGCCAATACAGGTGCCTAAAATTAAAGTAATAAGTGTAGTTAAATCGACTTCCACAAATTGCATAAAAAATAAAGATTCAATAGTACCAGGAATAACTTGCGCACCATTATTAACAGCAGGTAATTCTTCATCGTCAAAAGTACCTAATAATTTTGCCATGGCAACGTTGACGGCAAAGCTACCAACACCGATAGTATCTGCCACAAAAGCAATTATGCCGCTAATCATTAGTTTAAAATATTCAAGTTTAGATACGTGCACCGGCTTTTGTCTTTTAAGCTTGTAAACCATAACAGCCGCACAAACAATGCTTAAAACTAATATAATCGATACAATAATTTTAATAGCCATAAAACCCCATTTTTCTTAAACTTTTAGTTTAAAAAACAATCATTAGAATTAAATTTTATAACATTATACCAGAAAATCCTACTAAAAAGGAGAATATATCATATGATCGCAGGGCAAGAGCATCAAATTTAAAAATAGCACGCGTAGGGTGGTGCAAAGCGCAGCGTGCCCACCCTCATGACAAGATGAGCTCGACGGGTGGGCACGTCGTTGCACTCCTTTGCGGCACCCTACGCGTGCTATTTTTAAATTTGATGCTCCTGCCCTTGTCAGGGAGCAGAACTTTAGGGGCCATTAAATTTTTCGCTCTAAATTATATTATTTAATAATTATTTGATATTAATATTAATGTTATAAATTATATCGTTGTATTATTTATATAAAATGGGATTATTAACAGCCATTTTAATTTGGGAGTAGATTCAGATGATTTTAAATGTTGAAGCCCTTCAGTTAGCAAAATATCCAGCCTTGAATGCTTTTCTACAAGCAGAAACTCAAGCAGATATTTCTGCAACATTTGAGGAACTTAAAAGCTCCCCTTCGTTCCCAAATTACCCTTACGGTCTGAGACTTTATGTAACCAGATCTAAAATTTCTGTTTATGAAATTTGTGCAGCAATGGGAAAGTTACAGCACTTAGAGCTTCTTCTACTTAATTGGAAAGGTCCTGAACCTGAGCATCGCGTTGATGCTCGACCATTAGCAGAATCAATTGTTATGCAAACAGCTTCTTTTTATGGTGATCTAATGTCTGAGGCTATAGTGAATAATCAATTAGAAGTGATTGATTATTTGGCTCCATCATATTATGTGGCTATAAAAGAAATATCCTATAACCATAATCTTTTGCGTTTAGCAATTGGCACCGGCCATTTGGGAGTTGTTAATAAAATTTTAAAATTAGAAGAGCGAAGCGTAAAGCCAAGTGTTCTTGCAAATGACTTATTATCCCGTGCTTTGGAAGGTGGTCATCTGGATATAGTAAATCGATTTCTTGAATTTGTGACGGTGAAACTAACTATTGATAGGGATAAGGAGAAACTATTATTTGCAGCTGCAAGGAGTCGTTCTCTTGTGGTTTTCAATAGATTTATTGAATTGGTTGATATTAGGAGTGTGCTCCTTGAGGGTGGTAAAGATCTGCTAGGGCTTGCGATTTCAACTTCTTCTCTAGAAATTATTAATAGAATTCTTGAATTTAAAGAAATTAGAAAAATTATGATTGAAAATACAGATGGCTTATTAGCTAATGCATTGCAATTTGGCAGCTTTGATATTATTAACCGATTGCTTGAATTCAAAGGGGTTAGAAAAGAGTTAATAGCACGGCAGGATGAATCATTGTCTGTGGCGATAAAAAGTCGAAATTTTGATATTTTCAGCAGTCTTTTTTTGCAGGTTAATCATTGTGCTATTAGTCATGATGATCCAAAAAAGGATCTCTTGTGTCTTGCTGCTTTGTCACTCAATGAAGATATAATAGATGCATTGCTTGCAAATAAGACCGTACTTCAACTGGCAATAAGCAAAAATTTTTATCGTGATGTCGTAGGTGAGCTACTTGTTTTACGTGCGGGAGCTTTGAGTATTAATCTTAAACCAGAAATTAGTCAATTGTCGGCTCTTGCACCTGTTAGCGTTGAAGAAATATCTAGTGCTGGTCAAAAGCGGCGTGGACAATTTTTTCAAAGGGATGAAGTTACTGAGGATAAATCAGAAAATCATAAAGATAGCTTAAAAAAGGCCCGTATTTAGAGTATACACATGAAAAATGTTTGATCTCTATGTTCTACGACTTGTTCGCAGGACATAGATAAAAAGTTTAAATAGAGAATAAGAGGATCTTATTAAATATATAGTGCAAATTAATAATTTAGTAGGTTTGGCCTTGGCCTAATGGCACTACCTTAAGCTAATTGGTTCCGTCTTTGCGAGCGTAGCGAAGCAATCTAGTGGCCTTAAACGTCGCTGGATTGCTTCGCATGCGCTCGCAAAGACGTATTTTTGTATATGTAATCTCTTAAGGTAGTGCCATTGGGCCTTGGCCAAACCTACTACTACAAATATTTTTCATGAATATTCATTAGTTGATTGATTTTTACCATGAATATGGTTGAAAATCGTTTTACTGTGATGTTATGGAATATTGATTATGTCTGATAGTACGGTTTATTTGAAAAATTATGAAGCGCCACTTTTTGCAGTGGATAAAGTTGACCTAGAATTTGACTTATTTGAGGATCACGTGCTCGTGAGTAATCACATGCAATTATCTCGTCTTCATAAAGGCGATTTATATTTATACGGCGATGAGTTGGAGCTTGTAAGTATTGAGTTGGATAATAAACCTTTGGCAAAAAGTGATTATCGTTTAGAATCTAGTGACTTAGTTATTCTTAAATGCCCTGATAATTTTTCACTAAAGATTGTCACCCGAATTCACCCAGAAAAAAATACAAAACTTGCAGGTCTTTATCGTTCATCTAATATCTTTTGCACCCAATGCGAAGCGCATGGTTTTAGGCGGATTACCTATTTCTTAGATAGACCGGATGTTTTATCTATTTATTCTACAAAAATAACCGCCGATAAAGTGCTTTATCCTAAATTATTATCAAATGGTAATTTAGTTGATTCTGGCGATGCTAATGATGGTCGGCATTGGGTTTTATGGCAGGATCCATTTAAAAAACCCGCCTATCTTTTTGCCTTAGTTGCAGGAAACTTACAATCTGTTAGTGATGAATTTATCACTTCATCAGGCAGAAAGGTTGATTTACATATTTATGTTGAACCAGGTAATGAAGATAAATGCGCCCATGCGATGACGTCGCTTAAAAAATCAATGCGCTGGGATGAGGAAGTTTTTGGCCTTGAGTATGATCTTGATATTTTCATGATAGTCGCAGTTAGTGATTTTAATATGGGGGCGATGGAAAATAAGGGCTTAAATATTTTTAATTCTAAATATATTTTAGCGCGTAAAGATACAGCAACTGATCAAGATTATGCTGATATTGAAGGAGTTGTAGGGCATGAATATTTTCATAATTGGACGGGTAATCGGGTCACTTGTAGAGATTGGTTTCAATTAAGCTTAAAAGAAGGTTTAACAGTTTTTCGGGACCAAGAATTTTCTCGAGATATGAATTCTAAAGATGTATGTCGTTTACTTGATGTTAAAGTGTTACGTAATGCTCAATTCCCCGAAGATGCTGGTAGTTTGGCGCACCCTGTGCGACCTGAATCGTATGAAGAAATAAATAATTTTTATACAGCGACTATTTATAATAAGGGCGCTGAAGTTATTCGTATGCAAGAGACATTACTCAAAAAAGAAGGGTTTCGTCGTGGGATGGATTTATATTTTAAACGCCATGATGGGCAAGCGGTAACTATTGATGATTTTGTTAAGGCTATGGAAGATGCTAATAATGTGGATTTTAGCCAATTTAAACTTTGGTATAGTCAAGCAGGTACGCCCGTTGTTGAAGTTAAGAGTAGTTTTAATGATAAAAAACTTACACTTACCCTAAAGCAAAGTTGTCCGATAACACCTGATAAAAAGGATAAAAAACCATTTCACATTCCAATTCGCATAGCATTATTTAATACTCATGGTAAGGAGTTGCCAATTGAATCTAATGTGTTGGAATTAAAAGAAAAAGAACAAACTTTTTACTTCGATGGCTTATCCGAAAAACCAATTGTTTCATTATTACGTGAATTTTCAGCACCAATTATTTTGCAACGGGAAATAGCCCAAGATGAACTTTTAGCTTTATTGCGTTATGAGACTGATGGTTTTGCTAAATATGATGCCGCTGAACGATTAGCACTTGGAGTTATTAAAGATTGTTATAATTCAGAGAGCGCTAATTGGCAGATTCCGGCCGCCATTATTGAAGCTTATAGTTATGTTTTAGAAGATGAAGCGCTTGATACATCATTGCGAGCAGAGCTTTTAACTCCTCCAAGTTTTGAAGATGTTGCGGCATCATTAAATGACATTGATGTTGTAAAAATTGAAGAAGCGCGTGATTTTTTCCATAAAGAATTAGGGCGAGCTTTATTCTTAAAAGCAGAAGCATGTTATCAATCATTATGGCAGCAAGAAGATCATGAGATAAATGGTAAAGCTTATGGGCGTAGAAAATTACGTAATGTTTGCTTACGCTTAATGATGAAAGCTGATGAAGGGCGAGCAATAAATGCTTGCCTGCAGCAATTTATGAACGCCAAAACTATGACTGATCAAATTGCTGCTTTTGCGTTATTAGCTAATTCTAAAGATATTAATTTGCGCCAACAGGCGATTGATAATTTTTATCAACAATGGGAAAAGGATGAATTAGTACTTGATAAGTGGTTTTCTATTCAAGCAAGTAGCACTTTGCCTAATACCCTCGATGTTGTAAAAAAATTGGAAGCTCATAAGGCATTTAATTTTAAAAATCCTAATAAAGTTCGCGCGTTGGCAGGTGCATTTACTCAAGGTAA
Organism: Legionella genomosp. 1; assembly: GCA_945901965.1. Taxonomy (GTDB): domain Bacteria; phylum Pseudomonadota; class Gammaproteobacteria; order Legionellales; family Legionellaceae; genus CAMDMN01. The sequence continues at coordinate 12,542 of CAMDMN010000034.1, forward strand.
CCCAAGACATTTTCATGCAGCAGATGGCAGTGGGTATGAGTATTTAACGGAAATCTTGCTTAAAATGGATAAAATAAACCCACAAATTGCCGCTCGTCTTGCAACACCATTTACAAGATGGAAAAGATTAAATGAGCCAAGACGATTGTTAATAAAACAACAATTAAACCATTTATCTACCTTTGAGTTATCACGAGATTTAAAGGAATTAGTGACCAAAAGTTTAGGTTAAAG
>CAMDMN010000035.1 GCA_945901965.1 Legionella genomosp. 1
AACCAGTTTTCCTGGCGATAATAGCCGTTTGGAACCACCTGATCCCATCCCGAACTCAGAAGTGAAACAAACGTACGCCGATGATAGTGTGGGGTTTCCCCATGTGAAAGTAGGTCATTGCCAGGATTTTATTACCAAAAAGCGGCTTAGTGCCGCTTTTTCTATTTGTACTGCACATTTATGTGGCTTTTTGTGTTTAAAAATTATAGCATTAAGCAAATTAATTAGGATGTATAGATGTATGGAAAGTTCTAAACTCTTAGAATTTATTAGTTCACTTAAAGGCTGTAGCGCTTTAACATTTTATGATCAAGGATTTTTAGAGCGCCTTGATGCTTTAGCTTTGACTATTAATTCTACAACCATACTTAGTGGCGAGCAATTACAATCTTTAAAACAGATTTTTTCTGAACGTTTTAAGAAAACTATTGATACGCCAAATGATTATACCTATAAAACAATTGGGGAGAATTTAATTTGGATTAAATTTTCCCAGATTTTAGCAGCAGCTCTTGGCACAACTTACCTTAAAATTTTAATGCCATCAGTAGTAAATATAACAGATCCAAATACTTATCTTGATCTTGCGAGTACTTATAATTTAAATGATCTTTATCTTGGTGAAGATAATACTACACTTTTTAGTACGCAAGGTTTACTTAAACAGATACAAAAAGGTGATGGTTGCGTAACTAATATCTATTATAAGGATACTAGAAAGTATTTTACACGGGCGCTAAGTCTTTTAGAGCTTTTTCGCATTCAATCTAAAACTTATAGTAAGGTTTTTACTGTGGGTGAAGGAGAATCTTATTCAAGTTTTAAAGCCTATTTAGATTTAAAAGTTTTTCCTCAGATAAATAAAGAATTAGAATTACCAAGATACATACTTAATTTATTGCTTAATTTATCTGAAAGTTATTTTACTGACTGTCATAAGGCAGATGCTAAGCAAATTTTCAAAACAAAGACACTGCAATTTGCTATGCAATTAAAAGGTTGTCATTTTGATGAAGTTAATTGTTTTTATGGGCAGGAAATTAAAGTAGGATCTAAGACGTTATTATTATCTAATATTTTATTAGATTGTATGCATTATGATACATCTTCTTTGCCAGATAAACTTTTAGGCTTAGTACGATGGATTGCATTGACCGATAGTTCTTTAATTAGTGAGATGCGTCAGTTCGATATAATCTATCGCGATACCAAGTTAGGGCGATATTTTGCTTTAGATGATTTAAAATCTATACTTTTATTATTATCTGCAGATAGCAGGGGACTGATAAAAGATGCACTTTTATCAGTCATTGATAAATTACGAGATAAAACCGAAATTGATGGTGAAGTATTATCTTTCATGCAGGATATTTATATCCTACGTTGGCAGCAAGTTATAAGAACAGATGAGGACTATACAAGATTACAAGGTGGTGTTTCTGGCAGGTGGATAAAATTGGCACAAATTTTATCTGGGTATCGTTTGATTACAGAAAACTATTATCGTTTCTTAATGCCAACTTTAACTGAAGATATTGATCCTGTTCAAAAAAGTCCTGTTAGTGATTATCCACTTTCACATTATATATTATCTAGTGATGGAGAGAAGTTAATATATTTAGAAAATTCTTTGCAGCAATTTATTAGAACAGGGATTTTTTATAATTGTAATACGATTCCACCAGTTCCATATGATGATGCTGAAATAGAATTAATGAAATTTGCTAATCCTAGATATCATAAATACATGAAATTTGCACATGGTGGTCTTGAAAGTGATCCATTAATATCAAGATCTACAGTTCTTGCTATATATGAACTTGTAAATAAAAGTTTTTTTCCTGACTTTCTTCATCGGCTAAATATTAGCGATGAGGAGGTTTCGGCAGCAGTTATGGCTTATGAAAGTTTTGGTGCTTTTCTTGATGGAATGGATGAAGAAGAAAGGCAAAAGTTGTTTGCACAAAGAATAATTTTTCGAGATATAACTGTCAATTTTTTATATCAGCTTCAACGAGTTGAAGAAGGTCAGTGTAGCGCTAAAGTTGGTTTGTATTTTGCTAAATTAGTTATGGATTATTATCCTCATCTTCGTTTTAGAGATGATATTGAAGCAAAGTTAGAAACTACAATTAACGAGATGCGGGCTAATTCTGCTAAAAAAGTATTTAGTGATATAACTATTGATGATGCTGAAGCAAAACGAAGGATTATAGTTTTGGCGGCTGATTTAATGAGTCATCCTGGTGGTTTTGATTTCGCATTATTTGGTAAAGTGGTAAAAATATGGGATTGTTCTAATACCATGGTTGCTTCGTCGAAACAAATTTTTGATATGATTATGCCTTTAATATGCTCGTCAGATTTTAAATATGCGCGCCATAATTATGCCATGATCTTGGAGGTTATAGTAAATCCTGCTTTAAAGGAACTTGAGACATCATTATTTGCTCGTGCAATGACTTATAGTGATACTAGGCTCTGGTTATCTTCTATCAGCGATAGCACCCTTTTTGAAAAAGATACCTCATGGTTTGATCCAAAATTATTATTTCTAAATTTGACTGTATTTTCACGTATGAATTCAGAAATATCTCCTTTGCTATCTGACTTTTTATTTGATTTTATGCATACATATGCACAACCACAAACTGATATATTAAAAGAAATTCGCGTTAATATTAAATTTAAGCAGTTTTTAAGTTTACTAAAAGAGCCAATACGAAGAGTTCTTTTATCATATTTATTGTCATCAGACACTACTAATGATCAAAGTATATCTGAGATCTGTGCAATATATCTAATAAGACGTATAGCAAATATATGTACATCTTCTGTATCTACTTCAGAGAGGTCTAAAATATTTGTAAAAATACAAGGCTTAACTAAAGATTATGGTGATGAAACTTCTACTTTTCAAATGATGGTTACAAATATTAATATGCATCGAGCTGCAATAGAAGTTATAGCATCTAATTCTTTGGCAAAAGAAAATCTAAGAGAGTTATTAGATAATTTAATGAGTCCTATACATCCTTTGCCGCCTCGATTAGAAAGAGAAGTTGCTTTAATAGCGGATACAGTTCCTGCAGTAGATCTATTATCAACTCATATTTCTACTAAAAGTGTCGGACGGTCAGATGCTTCGGTATTTTCAAGAAGTTCGACTCCAATAAGAGGTAGCACTAGTGGAGCTAATAGTACTCTAGATCAGTCTCCTTTACGTTCTTCTGGTGATTCAACTCGCGCCACATCAAATCAAGCCTCAGTCGCTGGCATTACTCTAACGTTTCGATCTAATCCAAAACCGACTGCAAATTTACTGTCAATTGGTATTGCAGGAGCTAGCCCGAAATCTGCAGATTTAACAGCATCAAGAACACCGCCAATATTATCAATGGGGGCCGCCTCAACAGCTGCACTTCCACCTTTACCACACTCAAAAGCAAGGACTTCATTAACTACATCTTCTGTAGGAGGGGTTACTGTAGCCGCATCAAGACAAGCTAGTTCTTCAGCAGGAGTGGTAGCTAGGGTTGTAGCTCCACAATCTATTTTTTCATCGATAAAATTAAGTAGAGAAGTTAAACATCCCACGTCTGAAAAAGATTCGCTAGTAGCTAAAACACCTTTATAAATTCTCTACGCTGTATCCTTTGCATAGGAAGCACTTAATCCATACTTGTGGTTTGATTTATTATCAATATGGTACTAATATCTACTATACGTAGATAAATAATCCGATTTATTAGTGATGAATATATCATAATAATTAGGATATATTGAGGAAACTATGCCAAGTATAGAAGAGGCTTTAGGTGCCGCATCTGGAATGAATATTGATGAGATTGAAAGGGAAACCAACAGTGCTAATGGTCGACGAAAAAGCGGTGTATTGAACGTTATTAGTTCGTGTATTGAGCCAGAAAGATCTATGCAAATATTAGGCTTTATTGGACGGATAGTTGATGACTATCGGAAAGTAAATGATAATATTTCCGATGTAAACTTGTATAATATGCAATTAGGAATATTTGATCTTTACAATGCAATTGCAAAATCAGATACCCATCCTACTGTGGAAGATAAAGACAAACTTGTAAAAGTATTACATGAAATTTTAAAGAGTGCTGATTCATGGTTAAAAAGTGATATTCCCGCAACTGAGGAAGCATCGAAACTTTGTAGCTCATTTTTATTAGTAATGTGTTTAGCGAAGAATGATGCAACTTCGCTTATCGGCCATGAATACAAAACATTAACGGGTATTAGAAAATACGATGTTGAGACAGAGCAATATGATTTTAAGGATGGGAAAGAATTTAAATACGGTTTTAAGGCTGTTATAGAAACGATCCCTTCACTTATAGAAGAATTAAAGCAAAAACTAACAAGCTTTGCAGAAACCAAAACTGAAACTGAAACTGTAGCAAGCGAAGCTTCAGGTTCAGGGACTCCAGACATCGAAGATTGGCGGCACAGAATGGATGATTTGAGGAGTGGTGATGGTACAGAAGAAGATCCAAGCCCCAAGCCCCCTAGATAAAAACAATAAGACTTAAGTTTAGAAATATCCAATATTGGCAAATTACTGTTGTTAACTTTTGCTAAAAAAACAATATCGTAATACTACATAATAGTAACATAGCAGCACGTCATCCTATCAGCACGTCATCCAGAGCGCGTGTTTTTGCGCGAAGGATCTCCTGAACATTGCACAATTTTCCGCAAATAGAGATCCTTCGTTGCACTCGGGCTGACGTACATGTTGTGGTTGCAAGAATTGTAAATAATTGTAATAAATTGGTTAAAAACTGGAAAATCAAAAATATTAGGCTACTATTTGATTATATATCAGTCAAATTGCGGAGAATATTATGGCAATTTTCGAAACATTTAAAAAATTTGTAGATCCAGTGGCTATAACTCTCCATGATTTTGGTACTGAATTTGCTAAAGTCCTTGAAGATTATTTTACAAATTCCAAGATAGATAAAGCTTCCAAGATACGTGAAGCACTTGGTTACAAACCAGGGACAATAATTAATCCCAACAATTTTAATATTAAAAAACTAGAAGAAATTGAAGGCTTGGATCCTGGCTTATTAGATATTTTAAAATGCATAAAGCCTTTAAGTAAAGATTTTACGGCTGATATGAAAATAGATGCTTATGCTAATGTTATTAAGTTATTTATGAGCCACAAATTTGGTGATACGGATAAATATGATGTACCTTCACGTCTATTAGTAGCTGCTTATGGGATTGCACAAGAATCTGGTAATAGAGAGATGTTTGATAAAATTAAAGGTATAGAAGGAGATTCTAGAGATATAGAAATAAAGACGAAAACGCTTTTTGGGTCAACAAAATATACCAAAATAGTTACATCTATAATAAACTGGTTTATGGGAAAAGATGAAAAGGAAAAAAATTCTAAGTATAAAACCATGTTTGATAAAGCAAGAGCTGATGCAGAAAATGCTATAATGGAAGCTGAAAGAATAGCTGCTCTAGCATCTAAACCAATTGTTTCAGCAAAGCCATCAGCTCCTGATGCTCCGGTTGTTCGACGGCCATTGCCAGCTCGTCCTGAATCAAAGCCTGAGGTCGTGGCTTCTGCTTCTTCTGTAGCTCCGGTTGATCCTGTTATTAGTAGCAAGGGTAGGCCATTGCCAGTTCGTCCTAGCGTAGATGTTGAGCCAGCAACCATAGTTCCTACTACAACCGTTGCTCCTCCTCTTTCTTCTCATGCGGCACCTACTTCAGTTGTTGAAACACCAACAGTAGATAAAACAAGTGCTGCTTTAACGGCGACAGGCGGAAATGCTAGCCTCTTAGCAGGTATTGCTGGCTTTAAATTTAAAAAAGGGGAATCATCCTTACCAGAGGCAGGTTCAGCTGCAGCAGCTCCTTCCAATGAGGTGCCTACTCCAGTTGCAGAAACACCTGCGGCAGGGCAAGTTGGTGCTTCTGCGGCTTCGAGTATAGATTCTTCCACTACTTCTCCTTCTAATCCTTCCAATGGCGCGGCTATACCAGCACCAGAAGTAGGAGTAGGTGGCCCTGCTGGTGGACCACCACGTGTTTCTGGCCCCAGACCTTCTGGTCCACTACCACGCCCACCTGCTGGTGGACCACCACGTGCTCCTGGCTCCCCACCTTCTGGTCCACCACAACGCCCACCTACTGCTGGACCACAACATCCACCTGTTCAGCCTAGTACTGCTGATACCAGTATTGCTGCTCCTGCATTAAGGCGTGTTGTTGATCCGGCTGTTGCTGTAGAGCAATCAGCTCTTGAAACGCCAAAGGAAATAACCGAATCAAAAGGAAAGATTGATAATAAATTTATCGCATGGTATAAAATGGCGGCGCATTTGTTAAATAAAGATAAAGTTATTCCAGACTTACCAGATTTTCCAAAAATAGATGATATGCCATTACAAATAGCTAGTAAAGGCCATGGAGCTAGACTTGCAGCACTTTCAGCTCAATATCAAAAAGATAATGCTGTAGTAGATTATGTAGATGGTCTTTTTAGTTTACTTAGAAACTGTATTGGTGAATATCAGAAATTAATTTTAAAACCAAAGGGTGATCCATCAAAAGAAGAAAGTAGATCACGATTGTCAGGAACATTTAATATAATTAAGGGGTTAATTGCAGAATATCAGGCGATTATTATTAGAAAAAAAGAGGAGGCGGCGCAAACAGCTGCTTTAAAGCCAGCAGCACCTACAACAGCTGCTGCTCCCAGAAGACCACAACCTACAACTAGTGTAAAGCCAGTTGTTGAGAAGAAAATTGCCTTAGGGGATATATTAGGTTTACCTTTAACTATAGCACTTAAAAAAACACTTAAAGATTTAGAAGCTATAAATGGAAAAATTGAAGCTGGTCAAGAGTTAATCGAAGCAGATTGGGACTCGCTTGAAAATGCACTAAAAAATTATAATACACAATATGAAAATTTAAAAAAAGCCCATAATCCCCAAAAACCTGAGTTTAATATTGCAAATCAAGAAATAAGCGGCGCGTATGATAAACTAGCCGAGCTTTTGGCAAAAATTAAACAATTAAGTGAGGGTAAAGAAATTGAGGGGTTATCAGCATTAATTAAAAAATCTGAAGGATTATTAAAAAAAGAACCGGAAATAACTGCTTCATCTGCGGCTCAAGCTTCTTTACCAAGAGCTGGAGAAGATCATTCCAGCGCAGTATCATTGCCAAACACTACCGCAGCAGCTGTTCCTCCACCAAATAAATCCAGGGTGTTAGGTGTTTCTGCTGGTGGGCTTGGTACTGCGCCTGATATAAGTTCAAGCAACTTACCACCCAAACCTCGTCCAGGTGGTCCTTCCCAACGCCCAAGAGTTCCCCCAGGTCAACAATCTCTGGGTAAAGACCCTAGTCCACCAACTCGTATTTTTGGTATAAAAGGTTCTGCTACCAGACCAGGTTCAGCTGCAGCAGCCCAAAAGTTTACTTCTCCTGCTGCTGAAACAGCCGGCGCTACAGAGCCGGCAACTATTGCAACCAAAGTGCCTACTACAACATCTTCAGTTCCAGCACAACGGAGTTTAATAGAAGAAGTGAATCAAAAAATAACAGCAAGGCGCTATTTATTTGAGCACAAGGATTATACAGAAGATGATAATGATGATGATAGTGAATTTGGTGATGATGAAAGTGAAGCTCCTATATCTGCGATAACGACGCCTCCTGCAAAAGCTGTCGTTACCAGACCACAAGCCGCTACCGTAAAGACTGATACTACTCCTGCCCCATCCAATCCAAGAGTAGGTGCAAGTTCGTTGAGTCCAGTGATAACTACGCCTGCCTCTGTAGTTCCCACAGAAAGCTCTCCTCTTCTAGCTGGAGGTAATAGGCCTGCAGATTCTTCTGCAGCATTTAAGACAGAACTTATGGGAATTAAAGATAGCGCAGACACCGCTCAAGCAGCTCCCGTAAAGGCTGATGCTACTCCTGGCGCTGCTGCTGCTGCAACTGTTGATGTTACCGCCATAGCTCCTGTAATGGCTGAAACTACGGTTTCTAACACTCCGTCTGAAGTAGTAGATGAATTTTTTAAGCAATTTGATGCGAAAATTGAAGCTTTTACAGGAGATAAATTTAAAGGTACACGATTAGACTATGAAGCCTTTAAAGAGGGAATAAAAGCAAATTTTAAAGTACCTTCAGATGACAATTCTTTAACAGCTATTGAAAGTAATATAAGATTTTTAGAAATGGCTAAGAGAGATGCAACAGGTTCTGATGCCACGTTGTTGAGCGAAATAATAACAGCTGTAAAAAATACATTTGTTAAAGAATCATCTCAATTTTTTAAAAGTCAAATGGATATACGGGATACCTTGCTACAAATTAAGTCGAGTTCAGGTGACACACCTGAATTAGATGGTCCAAAGACAACATAGCAATTGTAACCCTGGTTGCAAGCAACCAGGCTACCTTTATTATGTGTTAGCTCTATTTTGACGTAGTAGCAAAGGCTGATACTTCTTTTTTGCGCCAATTTAGTAGCATGGAAGATAATATTCCTGCGGTTAATCCCCAGAATGCTGAGCCAATTCCGAATATCGTTAAGCCTGATGCAGATAACAGAATGGTAATTAGTGCCGGTTCTCTTTGCTTTTCTTCCTCTAGAGCAGTTTTTAAGCTGCTGCCTATAGTGCCTAATAGGGCAAGTCCTGCAAGGGCTAGAACTAATTCTTTTGGGAAAGCAAAAAATAAAGTAACAATTGTGGCTCCAAATATACCGATTAATAGCCAACAGATCCCTGCAAAAATGGTTGATTTATAACGCATTTTAGGATCTTCATCTGACTCTTTAGATGTACAAATAGCGGCAGTTATTGCGGCTAGACTAATAGAATAACAGCCAAAAGGCGCGAGAATTAGGTTTATAAAGCCAATGAAGCTCATTAGGGGAGAAATTGGTGGTTGATAATTTGAGGCATTTAAAACAGCTACTCCAGGAACATTTTGTGAAGTCATAGTTACCATGAATAAAGGAAGACCTATGCTTATTAAGGTTGATAAATTAAATACAGGATATGTGAAAATTGGTGTGGCAAGAGCAAAATGAACATCTTTAAAATTAAATAAACCTTGAATTTGTGCAGTCAAAATACCTACAAGTAAGACAAAAAGAATTACAAAGCGTGGAAAATATCTCTTTCCAATTAAATAAGTAATTAACATAGTACCTATCAAGGTGAATTGATCTTGCATAGCTGAAAAAATATTCATCCCAAAGTGCAGTAAAATACCTGCAAGCATTGCTGATGTAAGTGCTTTAGGTATGTGGGCTATGGATTTTTCAAATATTCCGGTTACGCCTGAAATTAACGTTAAAAATGAAGCAAAAGCAAACGCTCCAATTGCTTCTGGCATCGATACACCAGATAGGCTAGTAGCTAAAAGGGCGGCTCCCGGTGTTGACCAACCGGTAAGAATTGGGGTGCGATAATATAAAGAAAGGCCAATACATGTGGTTGCTATACTAATACCAAGGGCGAATAGCCATGAGCTTATTTCAGCAGAGTTTGCTCCAGCTGCAGTTGCTCCTTGAAATACCAGGACTGCGGAGCTCGTAAAACCAACCATGACAGCAATAAACCCTGCTGTCATATTAGAAAATGAGAAAAATTTAAACATTTATCGGCCTAATTTAATTATGTTGCAAATTGTGCCGATATTTTAACATAATTTTCATAACGATTGTGTGAAATTAAATTTTCATGTGTTGCGGCTATTATTGCGCAGCCTAAGTTATTAAGATGGTTGCAATTGCGAAATTTGCATTGGGCAAGATATGGCTTAAAGTCGCGATAGCATTTTGCTATTTCAGTAATTGGCATATGCCATAAGCCAAATTCACGGACTCCTGGAGAGTCGATAATAGCGCCACCAGTTGGGATGTGATAAAAAGTTGAGTTGCTAGTTGTGTGTTTTCCTAAGTTTGTGCGAGAAGAAATACTTTGAGTTTGGATATTAGTTTCTAGTGGCAAAATGGAAGAAATTAGTGAAGATTTACCGACGCCTGATTGACCAACAAATACAGATGTTTCAAGATTGACGATATCTTCTAAATTTTTATGATTTTTTTTATCGGTATTATTTATGAATAATATTGGGTAACCTAGAGATGTATATTCTAGAGTTAACTGTTTTTTTATATCGTCGCAGGGTAAATCAGTTTTATTAAGGACTATAGCGGCTTTTAAATTAAAATACTCAGCCATTACAAGATAGCTATCTAAGAGAACCCATGAAATTTCAGGTTTAGGTGCGACAACTATTATTAGTTGGGTTAAATTTGCAGCTACTGGTTTTATTTGATTGTGTTTATTTGGTCGACCAAGGGCTGATGTGCGGGGGATTTGGCTAATAATTACGCCGTGGCCATCGCCTTCAGGTTGCCAAATAACGCGATCTCCTGCGACTAGAAAATCGATATTAGGACGAATAGAACAACGGATCCTCTCTTTTGTAGCGGTTTCAATTATCGCCTTGCTGCCAAAGCAAGTGATGACAAGACCTTCACAAGTGGGGCCAGATATTTTGTTATTAGTCATTTCTTGATAGAGATTTTGTTTTTTCTCTATACGCGCTGACTGCTGATTGTTAATTCGTCTTTTACTCATGGTTAACTTATATACTATAATGGGGTGTTAGCTCAAATAATAATTTAATTTAAATAGGTATAAATGAAAATATATTTAGTTGGTGGGGCGGTTCGTGATCAATTAATGGGCTATCCGTTCAAGGAAAAAGATTGGGTGGTGGTTGGTGCTACGCCCAAAGATTTGTTAGCCCAGGGTTTTCAGCAAGTTGGCCGTGATTTTCCGGTTTTTCTTCATCCTAAAACCAAGGAAGAATATGCACTTGCGCGAACTGAGCGTAAAAATGCTCCTGGTTATTATGGTTTTCAATGTGATTCTAATCCAAATGTTAGTTTAGAAGATGATCTTCTGCGCCGCGATTTGACGATTAACGCTATGGCAATGGATGATGAAGGTAAAATAATCGACCCTTATCATGGGCAAGAGGATTTAAAGTCTAAAATATTGCGGCATGTGTCGCCGGCTTTTGTTGAGGATCCTGTGCGAGTTTTAAGAATCGCGAGGTTTGCTGCTCGTTATTATCATTTAGGGTTTAGACTTGCCGATTCAACTCGTAATCTTATGTATGAAATGGTAAGGCGTGGTGAGTTAAAACATTTGGTAGCCGAGCGGGTGTGGCAAGAGTGGGATAGGAGTTTTGGGGAAAAAAATCCTGAGCAATTTATCTTAACTCTTAGATCAAGCGGTGCTTTGCAAATTGTTTTGCCAGAAATTGATGCGTTATTTGGAGTGCCTTCAGCTCCTCATTATCATCCTGAAGTAGATAGCGGTATTCATACGCTAATGGTATTATCAGAAGCTCATAATCTGACCAATGATCCACAAGTTCTTTTTGCGGCATTGATGCATGATTTAGGTAAAGCAGTAACGCCAATGACGTTGTGGCCTTCTCATCATGGCCATGAAAAATCTGGTTTAGCTTTAATTACGAATTTATGTGAACGTTTACGAATTCCTGCAGACTTTCGTAAATTTGCTCTGCTTGTTACTAAGTTTCATTTGAAAATACATCGTTTATTTGAGCTTAAAGCTAGTACAATAGTTGAAATATTAGATAGTACAGATGCTTTTCGCCGAAGACAGATATTTGAAAAATTAATTTTAGTTTGTAAGGCAGATGCTGCGGGTAATGGTAGAGAAAATGATTACCCACAAGCTAATAGATGGCATGAATTATTAAGCGCTTGTGAGAAAATAGGTGCACAATCGGTAATTGCGGATGGATTCACTGGTGAGCAAATTAAAAATGAAATTCATCAACGTAGAGTCGCTTTAGTTAAAGAAATGATCAAAACTTGGAAGAAAGATGAAATCTAATAGTAATTTAATTTGGATAGACTTAGAAATGACAGGCCTTTTGCCTGATCGCGATCTGATAATAGAAATAGCGACAGTTGTAACTGATCTTAATTTAAATATTTTAGCAGAAGGGCCAGTATTTGCGATTCATCAAGATGAATCAATCATGACGTCAATGGATGAGTGGAATACGCGCCAACATAATCAGTCTGGTTTAGTTAGTCGAGTGCTTGAATCTAAGGTAAAAGAAGCAGAGGCAGAAATTGCGACGATTAAATTTTTAGAAAAATATATCGATAAAGGTAAATCACCGATGTGTGGCAATACAATTTGCCAAGATCGGCGGTTTTTATGTAAATATATGCCAGAATTAGCGGACTTTTTTCATTATCGCAATTTAGATGTGAGTACTTTAAAAGAATTAGCGATTCGCTGGCGGCCCAAAATTTTAAGTGGCGTAGAAAAAAAGTCGGCTCATTTGGCTTTAGATGATGTTAAAGATTCA